>CAVFIT010000001.1:0-4485 GCA_963622735.1 Phocaeicola dorei
TCGTCTTCACTTTCCTTCGTTCAGACAGGATTCCTCTTTTCCAATCAAGACCTTCAATCACCCTCTTTTTAGGAATCATCGTCTCGTGTCTAGTCGGTTTCTTTGTTGTCTATGTCCCAGGAGTTAACCAATCGCTAGACCTTGTAAGCATCACACCCTATTTCATTCTGATTCTTCTTGCAGAAGTCCTAGCATATGGAATACTGACTCAATTTGCAAAAAAAATCTACATCAAAAAATATGGACGGCTTCTTTAGAACCGGCATAAACATTTTCAGTTTAATTTTGGAATTTACTTTTTTTGTAAACAAGAAATGATCAAAAAGAAATTGTTCGTGATTTTGTTAAAGGAACATACTCAATTAGAATAGTTGCACATAAAGAAAATCCAAATACAAATAGAAATAAAGGTCGTATATGTATTGGCGATATGAAATTCGTTACATATAGAATAAATTAATATAATGAAGACGAGAATGTTAGTTACTTCGTCTTGTTTCTATTTGATGATTACTTAATGTATACTATAGTTGACAAAATATATAGTTACTATAATAGATATTGAGCAACATTAAATTTAAAAGGTTGAAGCTTTTATAAAATTTAAAGAGGTATAATAATAATGAATGTAAGAGACGCTAATATGAGTGATTTAGATAAAATAATGAATATTTATAAGATTGCTCAAAAGTTTATGATTAACAATGGTAATTCATCACAATGGGGACTTGGATATCCTCATAGAGATTTGATTGAATCTGATATAAAGAATAATAAGTGTAAGGTAATAGAAGATGAAAGCGGAATACACGCTGTATTTGCGTTATTTGATGGAATTGACCCTACATATGTAAATATAAGTGATGGTGCATGGTTAAATGAAGAACCTTATTTAACAATTCATAGAATTGCAAGTGATGGCAAGTCACATGGTATATTTAAAACTGCATTAGATTATTGCAAAAATTTAACAGATAATATACGTATTGATACGCATCAAAATAATTTGATTATGCAAAAGTTAATTGAAAAGAATGGATTTGTTAAATGTGGAATCATCTATGTAAGTGACGGTACACCAAGAATAGCTTATCAATGGAGTAGAAGTATTTAATTAACGTAATAATGTTTTAAATTCTACAAAGGCATTAATTGCTTCATCTTTAGTAGATTTATTCATAACTTCATTTGAATCAGCTGAAATTTGAGCTTTATCTTTTTCTTTAACATAGCTAATAAGATTACGCTTATAATGCTTATTACATCTTTGATGACAGGAACCAGGATATATTTCCTGACTTGAAGTTAGCATTCTACTAAGACCATCTGTAACAAATAAATTAACCTTGTTTAATCCTCTTTTTTAAGAGAGCAAAGAAGTTAATTCCATCTTTCTAAACTTTCTGTTTCACCATAATTAAAGCCTAAAACTTTCTTTTGCCCATGCCTTAGAAAACCTTGTTTATAATAAATTAATATATAGAGGATATGATGTTAAGATTGGTAAAACATGTAAAGGTGAAATAGATTTTGTAGCGATAAAAGATGACAAAAAATATTTTATTCAAGTTGCATATTTATTATTAAGTGATGATGTGATTGAAAGAGAATTTTCTGCTTTTAGTTCAGTTTGTGATCATTCACCTAAGTATGTATTTAGTTTAGATGAATATGATATGTCTAAAGATAGAATCACATATTTAAATATCAAAGAATGGTTATTACATAAAGTTGATGTAACCTTATCTTAAGTGTTATAAATTCAAAATCATTTTGAAATTGTAACACATAATTGAATTAGAATGTGAATATTATAAAGGTTTTATTTCTTATCTTTAATTAAAAAGAATTTTTGTTATCGAAGATATGCCTGCATGGAATCCTAATTTAAGATCTAAAACAGTAATTAGAACTTCTAACACACGTTATTTTATCAATCCATCGATTGCTGTAGCATCACTTGGTATCAATCCTAAAGATTTATTAAATGATTTAAAACATTTGGTCTTTTTTTAAAACACTTTATGTAAGAGATCTTCGTGTTTTTGCTGATGTATTAGGCGGAACTGTTTACCACTATAGAGATAAAGATGGTCAAGAATGTGATGCAGTAGTTCATTTAAGAAACATAAAATATGGGTTAATTGAAATAAAATTAGGTGGAAATAAACTTATTGAGGAAGGTATTGAATCCTTAAAATCAATGAAAGAAAAAATAGATACAAGTAAAATGAATACTCCATCCTTTTTAATGGTATTAAATGGAACTAGTGAATATGCTTATAAAAAACGATTGGATTTATATTGTGCCAATTGGTTGTTTGAAAGATTAATACATTCCAAACAATATAAAAAGATAATCATAATATAGTTATTATTACTATACTTGATTATCTTTTTTTGTTAATTAAGCATTAAATTTCAAAAATGATAAAATTCAACTTATCATTTATTTGAATTAACTTTTATATTGTTAATTAAAATGACAACATCCACAAGGTGTTCTAATAAAATCTAATAATTCATCTACATATTCTTTATTAATTGAATACATATTTCCTTTTTTAATTATTAAATTACCTTGTTCCATGATATTTAATGATTGGATTAATTCATCTTCACTATCACCAATAATATATACTAAATCATCGTAAGATAAATCACCTCTAACATATAAAAATTTAGCGATTTTAACTCTACTTGGATTAGAAAGAATGGTAAATCCTTGGCTGGCTTCGTCTTTATGCATTTGTTAGTCTCCTTTACTTTTTTATTATATAGGATGTTTAAAGAAAATAAAAATTATATGCACATTTTAATATGGACTAGATTTTCTATTATCTTAAGTTTGTTAAAAAATCTAAATAATGATAACATTATTTATGTGATTATTTGCTGATAAAGATATTAATTTATATCGCGTAATTACAATATTTAATAAAAAGGAATTAATTATGAAAAAAATTGGAAAAAAAGGAATTATTACTTTATCTATTGTTGGAGGAATATTACTTGCTGGTGTAGGTGCTACTAGTGGATATTTTATCGCTAAAGGTCAATATGATAAAAAAGTAGAACAATATAAAGGTTATTTAAAAAATACTGCTTATGATTATTTATCAGCTGCTTTAGCCTATCAATTATCTGGTGAAACAAAAGGAATGATAAAACAATCCTATGCTGTAGCTACTTATAATTTATCTTTATTAATTGATAAAGCTAACGATGCTTCAAACACTGAATATTACTATACTGATGTTAGTGGTAAGAAACAATTAATGCATAATGAATTACCTGTATCTATTATCTCTGATATTGATGATACTTTAGTAGATGGTGCTAGATATTCATGTAACATTTTAGGAAATGATGGTGATTCTAATAACGTCGCTTTTGCTAGATTCTTACAAAGTGATAATTGCTTAGCTTTAGATGGAGCAGTAGATTTTACAAACTATTGTGTTAATAATGGAATAGAAGTATTTTATGTTACAAACAGATTTGATCAAGGATATAAAGTAGGACAAAAAGATAGTTATTCTAGTTATGAAGACTCTATTAAAAAAGATGGAGCAGGTAAATATGTTGATAAGAACGGAAACTTAATTGGAAGTACAATTTATCAAGTATATGGTAAAAGCATGTATGATATTTCCTATCAATCTATGAAAAAATTAGGATTCCCTGTAGATTTTGATCATTTATTTATGAACGATTCAAAGTTAAACGGATCTAGTAAAGAATACATGAGAAAATCCATTCGTGAAGGAAATACTTCTTTATATAATGGTCAAAGAAGTGATGGATGTGTTGTAACTAGTGCACCTACTACAGTTAATGTACCTGCACATGATGTAGTTATGTACTTAGGCGATAATTTAGGTGATTTTAGTGATGTATTTGCTAATGCAGAAAACGCAATACAAAGAAGTGAATTAATTAGTCAATATTCTTCTAAATGGGGAAAAGAATGGATAGTATTTCCAAATGCGGTTTATGGTGATTGGTTAAATAGCGCCATGAAATATACCTTCGATCAATTATTTAAAGAATTAGACTATTTAAATAGTAAATAAGTTAGATAAAAAGGACAAAATTATGAGTACAGATTTATTAAATGAGTTATATGATAAATATTCAAAATGTACAAATAGAGAAGAAGCAATAGCCTTAGGTAAAAAAATACTAGAATTAAATCCACATGATTATGGAATAAAATTAGAATTACTTTTTATCGAATATGGAGATGAAGATTTATTAAATAATATTTCTGAAGTAGAACAAATCAAAAAAGATTACATTGATTATTTGAATTCTACTGATGCTAATTTTAAAAATAATTATCCTAAGAATAAAGTGGATTTTGAAAAATATACTCAATTATACAAAGTTATTTATAATTTAGCTCTATTATATTTAAAAATTTGTGATTTCAACAAAGCTGAAAAAGAAATTAGCTGGATATTAAATAACGATACTCAAGAT
>CAVFIT010000002.1:0-6232 GCA_963622735.1 Phocaeicola dorei
CTCTTAGATCTATCCATATAAATATTATATCTTATATTTATATTATTAGACACTGATTAAAAATTAATTTATTATTAACTTTTATCAATTTTTTATCATGAATTTACTTATTATAATAATTTTAATAAAACAAGCATAATTATGATGTTTTTACTAAATTAAATTTTATTTTACACGAAAAAAGCTAACAAGAATTTAATCTTATTAGCTTATTAAATTATTCAACTGAGATAATATAAGAATAAACAGGTTGTAAACCATCTTTAACATCTAAATCTAAATCAGGATATGTAGATGAAATATAATTTGTGATTTCTTCTTTTTCTTGGCTAGATACATCTTCACCAACAAAAACAGTAATTAAAGAAGAATCATCATCAATCATCTTAGATAACAAATTTTTAAAGGCTTCAAATTTATCAGGAACAGAAATAACGATCTTTTTATTTAAGATACCCATGAATTCATCTTTTTTAACTTGAACTCCATCAATTTCTGTATCTCTAATTGAAAATGTAATTTGACCTGTTTTTACATTTTTAATGGCTTCTTCCATTTCTTGCTTATTTTCATCAACACTTGCTTCAGGATTAAACATCATGCAACTTACCATACCTTGAGGAATACTTGTTGATGGAATAACAATAACTTGGCAAAAATCACATACGCTACTTGCTTGATTTGCAGCCATAATGATGTTTGAGTTATTAGGGAAAATATAAACAACATTAGCGTTTACTTTCTTAACAGCTTCAACAAAGTCTTCAGTGGATGGATTCATTGTTTGTCCCCCTGAGACTATATAATCAACCCCAAGTTGAGTAAACATTTCTTCTATACCTTTACCAGCACAGCAAGAAATTAAGGCAAAGTCTTTTTTAGGTTCAGTTTGTTTTTGTTTATTGTGTTCTTCTACTAATTGACTTTTAGCTTCTCTTTCCTTTTCAACTTCATTTAAAATTTCAGAATGTTGTAAGGACATATTTTCAACTTTAATTTTTACAAATTCACCATATTGTTGAGCGTAATTAAATATATTACCTGGATATAATGTATGAATGTGAACTTTTACTAAATCATCATCTCTAACACAAACAATAGAATTACCATGTCCATTTAAGAAAGATTTAAATCTAGCTTCAGAGAAGTTTCTTTTACCTTCTAATTTATCTTCAGGAGGTAATCTTAAAATAAATTCAGTACAATAACCAAATTCTTCATGTTCTAATTTAGCTTGAGCATTACCTGTAATCTTTAATTGTTCAGCAGCTTTATCAACTACATCTAAAACTTCAGGCATGTTCTTTTCAATAATTTTATTTTCTAATGCTCTAACAAAGCCTTCAATTACTTTACAAAAACCAGCGCCACCAGAGTCAACAACACCGACTTGTTTTAATACTGGTAATAAATTAGGTGTTCTAAGTAAGCTAGCTTCAGCTTCTTTATAGAAAATTTGCATAGCTTCAGTAATAGACATATTTTCTTTTGCTTTTTTAGCTAAAGCGTCACTAGCTTCTCTAACAACTGTTAATACTGTACCTTCAACAGGTTTCATAACAGCTTTATAAGCAACAGCTTTGCCACAACTGAAAGCTTCAGCAAGTTCAATAGCATCTACTTCTTCTTTACCATTAAGGCCTTGGGCAAAACCTCTAAAGATTTGAGATAAGATAACACCAGAATTACCTCTAGCGCCAAATAATAAACCTCTTGAGAAAGATTTAGCAATTTCAGAAATTGACTTATCATTCTTATCAGCGATTTCTCTTAAACCACTAGACATAGTCAAATTCATATTTGTACCAGTATCACCATCAGGTACTGGGAAAACATTTAAAGCATCTACTTCAGGATATGTATTAAATAAATTGTTTGATCCTGAAATAATCATTTGTTTAAAAATAATACCATCAATTTTATTCATAATTTTAGTTTCCTTTTTTAGTATGGCTATTTACCTAAAGACTTAAATAATAAGTTTCTAAGTTAATTATAAATTTTGCCTAGCACACACTTTTAATTAAATAAATATCTATTAAGTTATAAAGATTACATTGATATTTATATTTCTTTTTATCTAGACTTTTAAATCATATTTCAATAAATAAAATTATAGATATTATTTATTTAAAACAATTTTCCTTTTATAAGGCTAGAAAAAACAATATATCCAAAGGATATAACAAGTTTATTATATATACATCTAATCAATTTTGCAAGTTTTTACACCATTTAAGCAATAAAGTCTATAATTTTGTTTCTTGGCTTAATTAAATTTAAAGTATAAACAAAAACTCATAATCTAATTTAATAGACTATGAGCTTTAATTAATTTAATCTAGTGCAAATTGAGAATTATATAATCCGTAATAGAAACCTTTAGAATCAATTAATTCATCATGGGTACCTTGTTCAATAATATTACCATCTTTCATAACTAAGATTAAATCAGAGTTCTTAATTGTTGATAATCTATGAGCAATAACAAATGAGGTTCTACCTTTAGTTAGCTTATCCATTGACTCTTGAATGATTTCTTCTGTACGTGTATCTACATTACTTGTAGCTTCATCTAATATCATTAATGGAGCGTTTTTAAGCATAGCTCTTGCAATAGTAATTAATTGCTTTTGACCATTAGATACACTTGTATTATCAGTTAGTACAAAATCTAACTTACCAGGTAATGATTCTACATAATGATATAAGCCGACTTCTTTTAATACTTGATTAATTTGATCATCAGTTATACCTTTTGTATTATAGACTAAGTTTTCTCTTATTGAGCCTTCAAATATCCAAGTCTCTTGTAATACCATACCAAAGATATCTCTAATTTCACTTCTAGGCATTTGTTTTGTATCTACTCCATCAATATAGATATGTCCACCATTAATTTCATAGAAACGTTCAAGTAAGTTAACCATTGTAGTTTTACCTGCCCCAGTAGGACCAACAATAGCGACTTTCATACCAGGTTTAACTACACATGAGAAGTCATGAATAATTTCTCTTTCTGGATTATAAGAGAAATTAACATGTTCAAATGTAACTTCACCTTTTATTTTATTATCGCCTACAAGTAATTTACGTTCTTTGTTTTCCTCTTCTTCTAATTCTTCTTCAGCTAAGAAATCAAATACTCTTTTTGTAGAAGCTGAAGCTGTTTGTAATGTATTAGCAGCTTGTGCTATTTGAGCTAAAGGAGATTGGAATAAGTTAATATATGTCATAAATGCTGAAATAGTACCAAATGACATTCCTGAGTTAGGATCATTTAATAATAAACCACCTACAACAAATATAGCAGCATAAGCAAAATAAGAAATAAATGTCATAATAGGCATTAATAAGCCACCATATATTTGAGCTTTAAACATTGTCTTTCTTAATTCTTTATTTTGTGTAGAAAATGATTCATGGACTCTTTGTTCAGCGTTAAATACTTTAATAATTAATTGACCAGAGAAGTTTTCTTCAACAATAGCATTTACTTTACCAAGTTCTTCAGATCTTCTCATGAACATAGGAGAAGCAAACTTAATAACAACTAATAAGAAGGCTAACATTAAAGGTAATGTAGCTAAAGCTGTTAATGCCATTTGCCAAGAAGTAGCAAACATAGCAATTAATACCCCAACAAGCATCATAATAGATTGAAGTAACATTGATACTGATTGTTGTAAAGACATACCAATTTGATCAACATCGTTAGTAAGTCTACTTAACAAATCACCAAATTGATGTGTATCAAAGTAGTTAAGAGGTATTCTATTAATTTTTTCTGAAATTTGTCTACGTAAAATTTGAGAATAACGTTGAGAGACAGTTGTAATAATAAAGTTAGAAAAATAGATAGCTAAACAAGTAACTATATAAATAATAATTAATAATATACCTATGCTAGAGACCTTTTCTAAATCAATTGTCTTACTAGCAGCATTATTAGAAACTTCATTAGTTAAATCCTTTAAATATTGAGGAGCAATAACTTGTAATATAACTGAAAGTGCAATTAATACAATAGCAACTATTAATACAAAATAATATTTCTTTAGACCTTTTGAAATATTAGATAAAGATCTTGATATATTTTTATCTTTTAAGGTGTTTTTCTTTTTATTCATCATAATCCTAACTCCTCTTTAGATAATTGGCTTAAAGCAATTTCTTTATATTGTTGACATGTTTGTAATAACTCTTTATGTGTACCCATACCAACTGCTTGACCATCTTGTAATACTATAATTTTATCAGCATCCATAATAGTACCAATTCTTTGAGCAACAATAATTTTAGTAGAATCTTTAAAGTTTTCTTTTAAGTTATTTCTTAATTGTTTATCGGTTTTAAAATCGAGAGCTGAAAAAGAATCATCAAAGATAAAAATTTCAGGATTAATAGCTACAGCTCTAGCAATACAAAGCCTTTGCTTTTGACCACCAGATACATTACTACCACCTCTAGCGATGTTTGAATCATATCCTTGGTCCATCTTTTCTATAAATTCACTAGCACATGCAATACTAGCAGCTTTTTTACACTCATCAAGAGTTAAATTAGGACTACCAAAAGAGATGTTATATCTAACACTACCAGAAAAAAGTACACCTTTTTGAGGTACATATCCAATTAATTCTCTTAATTGCTTTTGAGTTAAATCTTTAACGTTAACTCCATCAACAATAACTTCACCTTCACTAGCGTCATATAGTCTAGTAATTAAATTAATAATAGATGTCTTACCTGAACCTGTAGCGCCAATAAATGCTAAGGTTTGACCTTTTTCAATCTTAAATGAAATATCATTAATTAAATTAATATTCATTCCAGGATATCTAAAACAAACATTTTTAAATTCAACACTACCATGCTCAGTTAATGGTTTAGAACTAACTGGATCTACAATTGAATTTTTAGTACCTAAGACTTCATTAATTCTTTTAGCACAAACATTAGCTCTAGGTAACATAATAAACATCATTAATAACATAACAAAAGCCATAATGATTTGACTTGCTAACATAATAAATGATGTAACTGTAGGGAAATTAATTTCACCTCTATTAATTAAAATAGCACCTATCCAATATATAGCTAATGTTAAACCAGACATAATTAAAGTCATAATAGGAGAAATCATATCTGTTATTCTACCAGTAAAAATTTGAACCTTAGTTAATTTAAGATTAGCTTTATCAAATTTTTCTTCTTGATAAGTTTCACCATTATAAGCTCTAACAGGTCTAATACCATTTAAGTTTTCTTGAGTAATACCATTTAATCTATCAATGTAAGATTGAATCTTCTTAAATTTAGGCATAGCGAAGAAAACAACAATACCTAAACTAATAATCATAATGATAATTGCAATAGCTGTAGTTAAGGTTAATTGAGAAGAACTTGCTTGAATTTTACATAAAGCCCAAATAGCAGTAACAGGAGCTGAAAATACCATTCTCATCATCATTAGTGATGTCATTTGAACTTGTTCAATATCATTTGTAGTTCTTGTAATTAAACTAGATGTAGAGAATTTATTAATTTCTTCTAATGAGAAAGAAGAAACTTTCATATTTAATTCTTCTCTTAAATTTGTTGCAAAATCACTAGCAATACTACTAGCTAAAAAGGCTATAACTACTTGGCAAGCCATATTACCAAAGGCAACAAGGACCATCATACCACCATTAAACCAAATATCATCAGTTGATGCATCAGCAATACTAGAAAGAGTATCTATCATAGAACTATCTAATCCAGGAATAGAACCACTACTAATAAGTCCTTTAACACCACTCCAGAAGGTATTAATATTACCATCAGGAGCTAAAGTAGACATCAACTTGGTTATCCCTTCACCAAGCAAGCTAGGATTATTATGATAATTTAGATAAGTAATAGCTTTAGTAATACCAGAAACATAATCAACTAAACACATAGTTGTATAAACTTGTAATACTGTAAAGCCTAAAATAATTACTAAATATATCCAATCCTTTAATTTAAATCGAGAATATATTTTTAACATATTCACTCCTTTCTAAATGGCTTTAAAATAAAAAAACACATTTAAATAAATATAGAATATTAAAAAATAAAAATCAATAAAAAAGCGCTAATAAGACTATATTTATTTTAAAAATTTTAAATATTATATTACGAAAAAAAAGCAAAAAAAAGCTGGCTGCGACCATATCTCCCATTAAGGTACATCAGGCACTGTAGC
>CAVFIT010000003.1:0-6863 GCA_963622735.1 Phocaeicola dorei
TGAAAAAAAGAGTTATTTTAGGAACAATATTACCTGTTTTTGCAGCTGTTGCTGTCATTGGTTCTGGTTATGCTATCTGGCATTTTAATGATACTGCAAGTAAATTAGATACAACTATGTCTTTTGGTATTGAAAATGTTGTTCAAGGCGCTGGTTTAAATAAAAACTTTGATTCATTAAAATTAACATTTGATCAAACAACTGCAAGTAGAGAAACAGTAAATTCTGCTGAAGCATCTGCTTTAGGTGTTACTTCTATTGATAGTAATGGTACTGATAGTGCTAAAGGTATTTATTTAACAGCTAGTAAGACTGAATCAGGTCAAACTTCTTCCACTGTTACTAATCCTACAGTTGAATACAAGAATGTAACTACAGAAGGAGTAAATTCTTATGCTACACCTGAAAATTCTGATAATAAAATTGGTCAAGTCTTTACAGTTACATTATCTATGCCTACTTCAGTAGCTAGCTATATTACAATTACTTTAAATACTGATACTGCTACTGGCTGGTCACCTACTGCTCCTTCTACAGAAGATTCAACAACAAAATGGTTATGGACAAATAATACTTATGGTGATGCAACTTGGAACTGGTCTTATGTTTCATTTAGTTATACTAAAGATTCAACAACTAAAGAACCTACAAATATTTCTGAATATGCTGCTTTAAGTTCTGCTATTAGTGCTGCTAATACTGCTTCTGGTGCTAAAGCTACATACCAAGCTTATAGATGGGCTAAATAATAATTTACTATTTCTAAAATATATATTAAAATTATTTAATGTAAAGCAATTATGAAACAAAGATTTTTATTAAGAAATGTATTACCTATCTTTGCTTCTATCGCTATTATTGGTTCTGGTTATGCTATTTGGCATTTTAATGATACAGAAAGCAATGAATCTACAAATACTAGCCTCTCTATTACTAATGTAATTAGAGGGGCTTCTTTAAAATCAAATTTTGATTCTTTAAAGATTACATTTGATCAGACTGCTGATGGAAGAGGTCAAGCTACTAGTAGTTCTAGTAACTCTTCTTTAAGTGTGTCTTCAACTAATTATGAAACTGCTAAAGGTATTTATTTAACAGCAACTAAGACTGAAATAACTACTTCTAGTGATGGTAATACTTCTTCTACTACTTCTACTATTAGTGATCCTACAGTTACTTATAAAAATGATGAAGAAATAAGTGGGGTTAGTTATGCTGATCCAAGTGTAGATAAAGATGATAAAGAAGCTTTAGTTGGTCAAGAGTTTAAAGTTGTTTTAACTTTACCTACTTCTTTAGCTAATTATTTAAATATTGAAACTAATACAAATGATGAAAATTGGCCTAGTGTAGTAATTGATACTCCAAAAAATGAAAATGGTGATAGTTTAAATATTACTACATATACTTGGACTAATACTAGTTATGGTGAAATTAATTGGAAGTGGTCTTATGCTAAATTTAGTTACACTGCTACAAGTGAACCTAAAGATATGGATGCATATAATAAGTTAAAATCTGTTATAGAAGAAGCTAATAATTCTTCTAATTGCTCCATTTTATATCAAGGATATAGATGGGCTAAATAATATTTGTTTTGCAATTATTTTTAAATTATAATTAATTTTTTTAAGCTATACTATTAAAGGAGATGTAATTGATGAATAATATTTTATTACAACTTAGTGAAGAAAATATTGTATATATTATAGGTATATGCGTTGTTATTCTTTTTAGCATCGCTTTTATTGGTATTGCTTTATTTTATTTTTACGCTAAAAGAAAAGTTATTGAAAATAAGTTAGATGATCCTGAAATTAATTCAGAAATTGATCAAGAATTAAATTCTAAATTTATTAAAAAAGGTAAATCTTGGAATGATTTTTATACTTCTTATGAAAAGAAAAAACATAATAGATCTATTTTAGGTAAGTTTACTAGTGGAGTTTTCTATGTTTTCTATTTATTACTTATTGTTTTTATAGGTATTTGTTATGGTGTTAAAAATCAAGGTGACCAATGTATGTGGTTTAATGATACTTCTATGATGATTATTCAAACTAATTCAATGGAAACTGCCAATAAATCTAATACTTATTTATTTGATAGTAATGGTAAAACTAACCAAGATGATAGAATTAAAACTTATTCTTTTATTACTATTACTAAAAATCAAGAAGTTATAAATAATATTCAAGTTATGGATGTATGTGCATTTAGAATGTATGATACTACTTCAAAAAAGAACATTATTGTTGTTCATAGACTTATTGAAATTACAAGTGATAGTTCTGTTGAAGGTGGTAAGTTATATACTTTTAGAGGTGATAGTAACCCTGCAAGTATGGTAAATGAAACTAGAATAACTAAAGATAAGATTGTCGGTGTTTTTAAATCTTCTACATATAGTGGTTATAAAAGCTATGGTTTAGGTAAATTCTTTATTTATATGCAATCTGAAGTAGGTATTATCTTATCTTGTACAGCTTTAATATTAATTTTAATTTATATGTCTTTAATTGATCATATATTTGACTTATTTGATAATAGATACGATCAAATTGTTAAGCAAAGAAATCAATTAAATAACTCAACTAAAGAGGAACTAGCTAATGAAGAAAACAAGTAAAGTAATTTTAGCTTTATTACCTTTTATTGTCCTACCTTGTATTATTGGAACAGGTTTTGCTATTTTTAATTTTGGTGGCACTGTTTCTAAATCTAGTACTAGTGTTAATATCGATATTGAAAATGGTACAAATGTTGGTACAGCTAGATTAGTATTTAAATCTTTTAATGATGATGGTACTGATACTAGTTATGTGTTAGAAGCTAATAATTCTAGTTTATCAGTTAAACCAGTAACTTGTTTATTTTGTGATACAGATAGTGTTTACTTTACTCAAAATTATAGATTATATGAAGAAAGATCATTTACTCTTGATTTTACTAAAGAAGAAAACAATGACATTTGGAATAATTATATAGTCTCTTTAGCATGTACTATGACTTTTGAAGATTCTAATGAAAGAGGTGTTGAATTTAATAACAACAAATCTAGTAGTGGAACTATTCAAAATTACCCTACTTCTGATTCATTATTAGATATTGTTGAACCTACTCAAATTGAATTTGAAGATACTAGTTATAATTTAGGTAGTGATACAGATGGAACTAGTACAAACACAAATAAATACATAAGTAAATTTAATGCTACTAATTATAATAATGGTAGTGTAGATGATGCTACTTTTATTACATATTCAGCTGTTGTTTGTAGTGATTTATCTAGCTTAACTAGTACAAATGGTTTAATTGATTATTCATTTAAAATGAAACTTGAATATAAAACTGCTGTAGATAAAAATAGTGATGAAACATCAACTACTTATTCATTTAGACCTAGTGATTATAGATCAAGTAAACAAGATGGTGTTAATTCTCGTAGACAACAAGTTATATTAGGTATATATGACGCATTAACTAATTCTGTAGTTGATATATTCTTTACTTTACATTTAACACCTAAAACATCTAATTAAAAAGGAGGTTACTAATGAAAGGCTTTAAAAAATTATATGCTTTAGTAGCATTATTAGTAGCAGCAATTATTAGTATATCTTCTTTAAGTTATGCTATGTTTGTATATAATGATAAGAATGCTGAATTAGAAGGTACACATACTACTTCTAATTTAGTTAATTTCTCTTCTGTTGCTTCAGATTATTATAGAATTTATTTCTTTGCTTCACCTTTATATGCTACTGGGGCTAATATAGATGATGATCAAACTGATGAACAAATTAATACTATCAGTGATACTGATGAACAAGATCCTAAAATTATTGCTGATAGTTTAAATAATCCTTATAATGATACAGCTACTGATTATTGGACAATAAATGGTAGTCATTCTGGTGATTCTACTCAATCAAATTTTAATATTGATGGTTCAAAATATACTTGGATTCCTAGTGAAAGCATAAATCAAGAAAGTGCAGGGTCAGCTACAATTACTCCATATAAGAAAGCTGATTTTACTGGATATATTCGTGAAAATACATCAAATGAAGCTAATTTAAGTATTAAAAAGACCTCTACATATTATTCTATAGTAGTTGAAGGGCATATTACAGCTGCTCAATTAAACGCTATTGTTGCTACATCTGAATATAAAGATTCATGGGGATTTGGTCCTGAATTTATTGGATGGACATATGATAAAACAGGTGCTGCTTCTAGAATTAAACATTCTGACTCTCAAAGAGCTCAACCTGATACAAATAGTTATACATATGAAGTTACTTCAACTTATTCAACTACTAATAAAACTACTGGTACAATTACTTATAAAGGTAAAAGTAGTGGTGGTGGTACTAAATATCTATATGGTAACTATGGTAGATCTAGTGATTTAGATATTATCTCAGATTCTACTTCCTTACAATATATAGATAATTTTAGTAGTAGAGGAAGTAGTATTGATGGCTCTTCTATTGGCGATAATATTATTTATCTATACCCTGTATTTGGAGCTAAACAAAATAGTGGCCTAAAATCATATCATAATTTAATTAAAGTTAGAAGAAATCCAGGTGATTCTCCTCAAACTTATCAAAGTGATGAAATTGATTATACTAAAAATAGATTAACACGTTATTTTATATATTCTTCAAATAACGATACACCAACAAACTATAACTACTATATTAATGACTATTATTTGTCTTCTAGTGACACTAATAGAATAGATATGTCAATTAATAGTACTTCTAGTTTAGAAACTACAGATGCTGGTTATGGAAGTGATTGGCCGACTTTAATTAGCTCTAATGAAATTAAAAGTCTTAATTTAGATACAGGTTATTATGATATTAGATTAAGTATATGGTATAGTTCTAGCACTAGTACAAGTATAGAAACAGTTAGTACTGTTTTTAAAACATTTTATGAAACTAATTATTATGATGCTATTATGTATTCACATTCTTCTAGTGGTAGTTCATCTAGTAGTGTAACTCTTAGTGATAATACTACAGTAGTAAGTTGTCCTAATATTTATCTGCAAAAAATTGGTACAGGAAGTGGTAATAATAATTCAGCTAGCTTTTATTATGTTATTGGCTTTCATAAAGTAAGTGATTTACATTTAACTGGAGATAATTTAAATGATGATATTTCTAGTTATAATAATGATGGTTATAGAAGATTACTTATATCAAATCATAGATATAGTGATAACCTTACTAAGTTTTACTTTGTAGAAAATGTTGAACTTTATGAAAATGAAAAATTTACGGTCTTAGATAAAGTACTTGGAGAAGGTAAAGATTATACAAGTGTTAACTATACTACTAGTGCATTAGCATATGATTATATTTCTGATTTCAACTCATATCTAATTGGTTCATCTAACGATAATACTAAGAATTATTCTTCCATTAATACAACTAATTCCCCAATTAGTATAACAAGTGCTGATTCTAAAAAATCATTTACTTGTAGTAAAGATGGTGTATATTCATTCTTATTTACTATTAACTATAAGTCTAAAAGTTCTAATGAACCAGTTAGAGTAAATAATGTTGGTATTGGTATTCCTTCAGGTAATGTCATTGAAACAATTAATATCGCTTATAAAGAAATTAGTAAAAAATATAAATTTATTGTTTTATCTGATCCTTCTAAAAGAATTAATGACGTAAGTACATGTAATCATTCATATGGTTTTGAATATGTCTATGATGAAAAAGCTCACTGGGCTAGATGTATGGGTTGTGGCAAATTATGGACTGAAGAAATGAATGAAAGTACAGGTAAAGAATGCTCTCATCTAGGTGATGAAGATCATGATATGTTAAATAATGAATGTAAAGTGTGTGGATATACTAAAGGTGAATCTTCTTATTTTGGTGTTGGTACATTCTTTAACTCATATAGTTCGTGCTATAACTTTGATAGTTATATTTGTTCAGGTGAATATGATAAAGATACTATAATTAATGCTAGTACTGTATTAACTACAAAAAATAGTGGTGATACATTAATTAATATTTTAAATAATCACTGGGGTAAAGAATTAGTTGATATATCTACTGGTCTAGTATTTAATTATAGAGTTTTCCTAAGTAATAAATTTAAACTTAATAGAAACTATGTTTTATATATAAGAAATGGAAGTTCTGATATTATATCTAGTTCTAAAATTAATACTGATTGTGATATTAATTTCAACAATTTAACTGAAAAAACTCCAGACAATTTCCACTATTCTACAGATCATAAAAATGGTATCTTTATTTCTGGTAATGTTACTGAAAAATCTATTACTTATGATGGAACAACATATGATAAAGGTGTTAAACTTGAAAATAGTAGTGGTGAAGTTAAATTTGACTTAGCTAAAAAGATGACGGTCACTCTTTTATTTTCAACAAGTAGTTCATCTACAAATGGTACAGTTAAAATTGATGGAAAAGAATATGATCTTACATATGATTCTACTAATAAAAATATTGCTACATTAACAATTGAACTAGATGCAGGTGAACATACAATTAAAAAAGGGTCAAATACAGGTCAAACTAATATCTATTTATTATCATTTACAAGTACTTCAAATACTTCAAGTGATACAAGCAATACAAGTGCATAAACGTTTCTAATAATAGATAAAATTAATCTTATAATTTAAAATGTACCTAGCGATGAAGTGAACCTTAGTTTAACTTTTTGGGTTAACTTCGATAGGTACATTTTATTTGTTCTATACTTTATTATATCTAATTTTTATTTTATCTAAAGTATACTTTTAATAATCATTCATATATTTAATATAAAGCTTAATTACTAAATGCCAGAGA
>CAVFIT010000003.1:6903-8669 GCA_963622735.1 Phocaeicola dorei
GTTCTATTCTTTATTATATCTAATTTTTATTTTATCTAAAGTATAATTTTTAATAATCATTCATATATTTAATATAAAGCTTAATTACTAAATGCCAGAGATTGGCAATACATATACATCATCATCTAAAGGATATATTGTATCAGTATTACAAATTATTGCTTTAGCCCCTATTTGATAATTAGTATTATCTAATTGTTTAAATCCTTTTACTGCACTATTATTGTAATTTATACCACTTTTACATTCTAGTCTATGTAATTTACCATCTTGAATTATTACTAAGTCAATTTCATTCATTTTACTATCCCTATAATAATAGAAACTAGGTTCTATTCCGTTATTAACATAGCTTTTTCTAAGTTCATTAATAATATATGTTTCAACAAATCGACCAGAAAAATTACTATTTAATAAAATTTCTCCACTAGTAAGTCTAGCTAAATAACAAGCTAAACCAGTATCAGAAAAATATAGTTTAGGTCTTTTAACAATTCTTTTTGAAATTGATATTTCATTATAAGGTTGTAATAAATAAACTATATCACCTGCTAATAAAACACTTAACCATGATATTATTGTCTTTTTATCAACACCTATTATTTTGGCTATATTATCATATATAATTTCTTCACCAGTTAAAGATGCAATTAGTTCCATAAATTGTCTAAATAAAAGTTTATCTTTTACATTTAATATTTGAGATACATCTCTTTCAATATATGTTTCAACATAATCAGAATAAAACTTTTGTACTTTTAATAAATTGTTACTATATAATTCTGGATAAAATCCTTTAACTATATTATCAAATAACTGAATAGGAGTAAGTGGATTAGCATTTGCTCTTTTTTGTATATTCTTTATATTAAAATCAAATATAGGTTCATCTCTATTAATGATTTCATTTCTAGAAAGAGGAAGCATATGTATTATTGAAACTCTACCTGCTAATGATTCACTTATACCATTCATTAATTTATACATTTGAGAACTAGTTAAAATAAACATTCCATAATTATCAATTCTTTTTCTTTTTTCATTATTAACTATTTCTTCAATAGTATTAAATAATATAGGAGCACGTTGAACCTCATCTATTATTAATGGCCAAGGATGTAATTGTAAAAATAATTCTGGATCTTTATTAGCTAATTCTCTTTCTCTAGAACTATCTAAAGATACATAATTAAATCCCATTTTTTCAAACTCAAATACTATAGTAGATTTACCTACTTGTCTAGCACCAGTTATTAAAGTTACTGGTTTTGATTTTATACTATTTAGTATTTGATTATATATATGTCTATTTATCATTGTTCTTTGTCCTATATTTATATTATATCAGGGTATTTTAGGGAATTCAATTCCCTTTTTGTTCTATTCTAAATAAATTTAAAGTATCATTCATCAAATTTTAATGGGTCATTTATTGGGTCATTATAGTTTATGTTAAATAAATAAAGAATTAAAAACTACATTAATTATTGATAAGTCTCTAACAATTACAATCATTTCCATATTATTGTCTTCATTCATTTCAAATATAATACTTGCATAAACCATTTAGATATTATCTATATTCATTTTATAAAAACATTGTCATATATATATAGGAATACAAATTAAATCTCCATCTTTCTTTAAATCCTTTGTATATATTAAATATTTTTGACCTACTTTACTAAAAAATTTATTTGAAAAAGCATCGATTGAGGCATGAGTCTTATATCCAGATGATTTCACTTCAATAGGACACACCTTGT
>CAVFIT010000004.1:0-4386 GCA_963622735.1 Phocaeicola dorei
CCCTAATAGAGATGAAAAATATAATTTTAAAAATCAAAATATGCCTGTTATTCATGAACAAGGTATGTCAAAAAGGCAATTAAAATCAGGACACATTAAGAAAAGTACATTATCAATTTCTATAGAAGATTTAATAAAACAAAATGATGATTATACCATCGCTTTAGAGAAAAAAGAGATTGATAAGTCATTTAAAGAAATAAAAAGTAAGCAAAATAAACATGCTTTATCTAAACCTAAAATTATTGTAATTATTTGTTTAATTGTTTTATTAATAATTATAATAACTGTATTATGCTGTGTATTAATTAAATAGGAGGGAAAACTAAATGTCTATAATTATCGCTTTAGATGGACCTTCTGGTTCAGGTAAATCTACAATTGCTAAGTTGATTGCTAAAAAATATAATCTAGTTCATATTGATTCAGGTGCTATGTATAGAGCAATGACTTTATATTGCTTAGAAAATAATATTGATCCTAAAGATGAACAAAAAGTATGTAAGGCTATTCCTTTAGCTGATATTTCTTTTTCTGAAAGTGGAAATATTATGTTAAATGGTAAAGATGTATCAAAAGAAATTAGAGAACAAAAAGTAAGTGATGCTGTTTCTTTTGTTTCTAGTTATAAACAAGTTAGATTAGCTTTAATTGAATTACAAAGAGAAATCGGTAAACATCAATCTATTATTATGGATGGAAGAGATATTGGAACATTTGTATTTCCTAATGCTGATGTTAAAATTTATCAAGTTGCTTCAGCTCAAACACGTGCTTTACGTAGACAAAAACAAAACGAAGCTAACGGTATTAAATCTAATTATGAAGATGTTTTAAAAAATATTCAAACTAGAGATTATATAGATTCTCATAGAGAGTTTGACCCTTCTAAAAAAGCTGATGATGCTATTGAAATAGATACTTCTTCAATTACTATTGATCAAGTAATTGAAAGATGTTCTCAAATTATTGATGAAAAATTAAAGGAGTTAAAAAAGTTATGAAATTATTAGGAAAAGTAGCTTTAGTTGGAGCTCCAAGTGTTGGTAAATCAACTATATTTAATAGAATGATACAACAAAGAAAATCTATAGTTAGTGAAGAACATGGTATTACTAGAGATAGATTATATGCTAAATGTGAGTGGTTAACTAAAGAATTTATTTTAATTGATACAGGTGGTATTGAACTTAAAGATGCACCTTTTCAAAAAGAAATAAAAGCCCAAGTTGAACTTGCTATAGATGAAGCTGATGTTATTGTATTTGTAGTAGATGGTAAAACTGGCTTAAATATAGATGATGAATATGTCGCTAGAGAATTATATAAAATAGAAGATAAACCTATTATTTTAGCTTGTAATAAAGTTGATAATGTAGAAATGAAAGATGTTGCTTTTGATTTCTATTCATTAGGTTTTGGTGAACCTATTATTATTTCAGCTGCTCATGGTATTGGTGTAGGTGATTTATTAGATAAAATAGTTTCTTATTTACCTGAAAAGGATTTACCTTCTTTAGATGGGGATATAACTTTTACTTTAATTGGTAGACCTAATGTTGGTAAATCTTCTTTAGTAAATGCTATTTTAGGTGAAAAAAGAGTTATTGTATCTAATATAGAAGGCACTACTCGTGATTCAATTGATACTCCTTTTAAAAGAAATGATAAAAAATATGTATGTGTTGATACAGCTGGTTTAAAAAGAAGAGGAAAAATATATGAATCAGTTGATAAATATGCTGCACTTAGAGCTGTTGATGCTGTAAATAGAGCTGAAGTAGTCTTACTTGTAATTGATGCTTTTGCTGGTATTACTGATCAAGATAGACATGTAGTAGAAGCTGCAACTGAAGCTTATAAACCTGTTGTATTTATTGTTAATAAATGGGATTTACATTCTCATGAACAAAAAGCACAATTTAAATTTACTCAAGAATTAAGAAGCTATTATAAGTTCTTAGATTATGCTCCTATTGTATTTACTTCCGCTAAAAATGGATCTAATTTACAAGCTATATTTGATGCTATAGATAATTGTTATGCTTCATATAATAGAAGAGTTCAAACTTCTATGTTAAATCAACTTATATTAGATGCTCAAATTTCTAATCAACCACCTGATTTTAATGGCGGTAGAGTAAAGATTAATTACGCTAGCCAAGTAAGTACTTGTCCTCCTACATTTGTATTATTTGTTAATAATCCTAAGTTTATGCATTTCTCATATGAAAGATATTTAGAAAATGTCATTAGAAAAGCGATGCAACTTGAAGGAACTCCTATAAAAATAATATGTAGGAAAAAAGATGGTGGAGAAAATAAGTTGTTATGAAAATATTAGTTTATGGTGCAGGAAGCTGGGGTACAGCTTTAGCACAAATCCTAGTTGATAATAATCATGATGTTATTTTATATGGTAATGATAAACAAATAGTAGATGAAATAAATAATAATCATACTAATTCTAAATATTTTACTGATAAAGTAATATTACCTAGTAAATTAAAAGCCTCTAATTCTTATATAGAATATTTAAATCAAATAGATGCTATTGTAATTGCTGTTCCTACTATTGCATATAGACAGGTTTTAACTGATATTAATAAATATCTAAATAAAAAAATAATATTTATCTCTGTTGGTAAAGGTTTTGATCCATCTACTGAAAAAAGATTATCTACAACTATTAGAGAAATAATAGATGAAGAGAAACGTTATCCAATAGTTTCTTTAATTGGTCCTAGCCATGCTGAAGAAGTAATTGTTAGATTACTTACTTGTGTTACTTCAACTTGTTTAGATATTCAAGTAGGTAAAATAGTTCAACAAATGTTTTCTAATAATTATTTTAGAGTATATACAAACACTGATGAAGTTGGTGCTGAATATGCTGCTGCTATTAAAAATGTACTAGCTATTGCAAGTGGAATAGTATCTGGACTTGGTTTAGGTGATAATTCACGTGCTGCATTAATGACTAGAGGATTAGCTGAAATGGTACGTTTTGGTACTAAACAAGGTGGTCAATTGACTACATATTTAGGACTTACAGGAATAGGTGATTTACTTGTTACATGTACTTCTTATCATTCAAGAAATTTCCAAGCTGGTCTACAAATAGGTAAATCAAATTCATCAAAAGAGTTCTTACAAAATAATAAGATGACAGTAGAAGGAGTAAGAACTGCTAAAGTAATTCATGATATGTGTAAACTATATAAAGTAGAAATGCCTGTTGTAGAAGGAGTTTATAAAATACTTTATGAAGATGTTAAACCATCATCAGTATTAACTGAAATTATGAATAGACCTTTAAAGAATGAGTTTTAAAAACGGCTTTATTATTGGATTTTATAAATTTTTTTGACAAAAATATCTATTTATATTATTATGTATCTAATAAAAGGAGATATTTATGAATATTATTGAATTATCAAGTGTCGTTAGTGAAAAAGTTGGTATATCTAAAACTGATGCTGAAGAGATCATTAGAACTACTTTTGATGCAATTGCTGATACTTTAAAAAAGGGTGAAGAAGTTAAAATTGCTAACTTTGGATCTTTTGAAAAGAAAGTTAGAGCTGCTAGAACAGGTAGAAATCCTATTACAGGTGAAACTATCTCTATTCCTGAAACAAATCAAGTTGGTTTTAAAGCCTCTAAACATCTTAAAGATAGTTTATAATATTTAATCTATTATAAATAAATTAATCAAAAATCAATCTAAAATCTTTTATCTAGTATGGGTAAAAGATTTTTTAAACTTCTTAATTTTTTAAAGAAGTAGAAATATTTACAATATAATAGTTTGTTAAAAAGATTACTATGTTTATTACTTTTAAAAATAGTTAAAACAAAGTAATATATTAAAGATATGAACAAGTTATATAAAGAGATATTCGATTATCTTTATTCTAATTTAAAAACTGATCAACTTTATTCAGTAGGTGGAACTAGTAGAGATTATCTATTAAATAAAGAAATAAATGATTTTGATTTTACTTCTAATTTACTTCCTAATGAAATTAAATTCATTTTTAAAGAAGGTAATTATACTTTTAGTAAATATGGTACTGTTGATTTATCTTATAAAGAAAATAGAATTACTTTAACTACTTTTAGAAAAGATATTAATTATTTAGATAGACGTCATCCTCAAGTAGAATTTATATCATCTTATAAAGAAGATTCTTTAAGAAGAGATTTTACTATTAATTCTATTTATATAAATCATGATAATTTAATACTAGATCCTCATCATGGAGTAGATGATTTAAATAATAAGTTAATTAGAATGATAGGGGATATATCTAAAAAAATTAATGAAGATCCTTTAAGAATACTTAGATGTTATAGATTTAAAGCTCAACTTGATTTTAATAT
>CAVFIT010000005.1:0-3899 GCA_963622735.1 Phocaeicola dorei
CGACTAGACAATACGCTAAAAGACAACGTACTTTTTTAAGACACCAATTCCCAAATATTATTAATTTAAAATCAGATGATATATATGATTATATATATTATGATGTAAATAGAAGACTTAGAAATAAAGCAAGTATTTCTCCTATATGTTTAAATAACATAGAAAAAAGAAATGTCTTGATTGTTGGAGTAGGTGGAGTAGGTTCAATTACTGCATCAGCTTTAGTTAGATTAGGAGTTAAAAACATCACTATAATTGATAAAGATGTAGTAGATGTATCTAATTTAAATAGACAAATTCTATATGTTAAAAAAGATATAGGTCTTAATAAAGTAGATGCATGTAAAAATCATCTTTTAGAATTAGATCCATATTTAAATATAAAAACTATATGTGATTTTTATAAAGATGAATATATAACATCTAGTATAGATTTTGTATTTGATTGTATAGATGATTCTCCTTCTAAAGCAAGTTTAGCTTTATATTGTTTAAAAAATAATATTCAATTTATATCCGCCACAGGTAGTGGATTACGCTTAGATTCTACTAAATATGTTATAGGTAATTTATCATTAACAGGTGAACCACTTGCTAAAGCATATAAAAAGGCACTTTCTAAACAAGGATTTAACTCTTTTGAAAAAATAGTTGTAGCTTATTCAAAAGAAATTCCTCAAAAAAGAATCACAAGTTATGTTGGTAGTAATGTGGCTTGCCCAAATAGTGAAGGACTAAGTTTAATTTCTTATTTCATAAGTATTAACAAATAATATATAATTTAATAAATTAGAGGTGATAAATATGAAAATGAAAAAAATTTATAATGTATCAAAAAAATTAGGCTTATCTAAAAAAGATTTATTTTTGTATGGTGATTATAAAGCTAAAGTAGTTTCGTCAACTTCATCTTCTAAAAATGGTGATGTAGTATTAGTAACTGCTATCACCCCTACTAAATATGGAGAAGGTAAAACTACCACCGCTATTTCTTTAGCTGATAGTTTAAATTATATTAACCAAAACGCTGTATTAAATTTGCGTGAACCATCACTTGGTCCTTATTTTGGATTAAAAGGTGGTGCTACTGGAGGAGGGAAAAACTCTATTATGCCAGATGAAGATATCAATCTTCATTTTAATGGGGATTTCCACGCTATAACTTCAGCAAATAATTTAATTGCAAGCTGTATAGATAATCAAATTTACTGGGGAAATAAACTAAATATCAATCCTTCTACAATTACATTTAAGCGTTGTATTGATATGAACGATAGATGTTTAAGAGATATATCTTATAAAATTAGAAAAGATGATCAAGTAACTAATTCTGGATTTGTAATTACTGCTGCAAGTGAAATGATGGCGATATTTTGCTTAGCAAAAGACGAAGAAGATTTTATATCAAGAGTTAATGACATTATTATTGGCTATACATTTGATGATAAAGAATTATATGTTAAAGATTTACATATATCTAACGCTATAAGAAAATTAATGCATCAAGCTTTATATCCTAATTTAGTTCAAACTGGATATAATAATCCATGTTTAATTCATGGGGGACCTTTTGCAAATATCGCATGTGGATGTAATTCTTTAATTAGTTTATCTCTAGCTAGAAAAGTTAGTGATATTGTTGTAACTGAAGCTGGATTTGGCGCAGATTTAGGTGGAGAAAAATTCTTAGATATCATTTCTAGTATAGGAAATATCAAACCTAAAGTAGCTGTTTTAGTTGTAACTATTAAGGCTTTAAAATATCATGGTGGAGAAGATGAATCAAATTTAAAACAAGTTGATTTACTTGCTTTAGAAAAAGGCTTACCAAATATGATAAGACATGTTGAAAATTTAAAAAAGTTTGGTATTGATGTAATTATTAATATTAATAAAACACCATTTGATAGTAAAAAAGAAATTGATTTCTTAGTTAAAAAATGCGATGAATTAGGATATATATCTGCAGTTAATACTTCTTATGAAGATGGTGTAAAAGGTGGAATTGAACTTGCTAAAAAAGTATCTTCTTATTTAAAAACTCATAAAACATCTTCTTATCATCCTCTATATACCAAAGATTTAAATATAGAAGAAAAAATAGAAATTATATCTAAACAAATTTATGGCGCTAGTAAAGTAGAATATTCTGCTAAGGCGTTAGAGGATATTAAAAATATTTATAAATATAATCATCAAAATTATCATGTATGTATGGCTAAAACACCATCATCATTTTCAGATGATGCTAAATTAATAAATGCACCTAGTGATTTTACTCTACATGTAAATAGAGTTAATTTATCTAATGGTGCAAAACTAATTGTTCCTGTTACTAATTCAGTTATGTTACTTCCTGGACTTAGTAAGGTTCCAAATGCAGTATTAATGGAGAATGAAAAAAATGACTGAATTATTAGGAAAAAATGTTAAAACTTGTGTTATAGAAAATATTAAAAATTATCAACAAAAAGGCTTAAAATTTGTCGGTTATTTAATATTTAATTCTAAATCTAAAGAGGCCGAAATATACGCTAATTTAATAGGTAAGAACTTAACTAAATTAGGAATTGAATTTCATATGATTTCTATTTCTAATTATAGTGAAGCTAAAAAAGCTATTTTAGATGCTAATAAAGATGAATCAGCAATGATTTTTGTATGTAGACCTCTTTTAGTTGAAAATGAAGAAAGCTTAATAGAATTAATTGATCCAAATAAAGATCCAGATATGTTAACAAGTTATAATTTAGGTAAACTTGCTAAAGGTGATTTAAATTATTTATCTGGAACTAGTATGGCTGTAAGAAAAATAATTGAGTATTACAATATTAATTTAACCAATAAAAAAGTATTAGTTTTAGGTAGATCGATTTCTGTAGGTCTTCCAATTTGTTTATTAGTTTTAAAAAAGAACGCTTTTTTACAAGTAGCTCATTCAAAAATTGATTTAGAAAATATTTCTTCTTCTGCTAAAAACGCAGATGTAATTATTTTAGCAACAGGTAAGCAAGGACTTATTAAAAAAGAAGATTTAAATTCTAATCAAATAATTATTGATTGTGGTTATCATGAAAATGGTTCTGGAGATTTGAATTTTATTCCTAGTGTTAATATGTATACTCCTGTTCCTAATGGAGTAGGTCCAGTTACTATCTCTTGTTTAATAGAAAATGCTTTTTTCTTATTAAGCAAAAAATAAATTATAAAAAGTAGTTTAGTTCTAGGTATGTTTTATTGATGGCATATTTAGAATTTAAAAACGTTAGTTTTTCTTATATCCAAGAAAATGAAACAGTCTTAATTCTAAAAGACTGTTCTTTTATATTTCCAAAAAAAGGATTAGTTAGTATATTAGGGGAATCTGGATCAGGAAAGTCAACTATATTAAATCTAATTGCAGGTTATTTAACTTCATATAAAGGTGAAATAATTAGAGATTATCTTCTATCTAATACTGGATTTGTATTTCAAAATCTATATTTATTAGATCATTTAAAAGTTAAAGATAATATATTGCTTGGGAAAATATTAAATGGTGAAAATAGATCAAATTCTAAACTAGTTGAAGAATTATTAATAAAAGTAAATTTAGCTGGATATGAAAATAAAAAAGTTAAGAATTTATCAGGTGGTCAAAAAGCAAGAGTCGCAATAGCAAGGAGTTTAGCAAATGATTCTAAAGTATTACTTTTAGATGAACCTACAGGGTGTTTAGATAGTGAAAATTCTATTCAAATAATGGAATTAATTAAGAAATTATCGAAAGATATTTTAATAATAGTAGTAACTCATAATAAAGAACTTGCCTATAAATACTCCAATGAAATAGTATTGATTAAAGATAAGAAATTAGTAAGACAGTTTAATAATGTAAATATAAAATCATGTCAAATAAC
>CAVFIT010000005.1:3909-4746 GCA_963622735.1 Phocaeicola dorei
CCTCCAAGTAAAGCTAAAAATAAAAAAATCAAGTTATCTGAAAATATATTTTTATCATGGTCTTTTTTAAAAAGTAGATTTAAAAAAGTGGGATTTTCCTTACTATTTTTATCTATTTGTCTTAGTTTAATATCATTATGTTTAAATCTTTCTTCTTCAGGTAAAAAGGCGATAGAAGATTATACTAAATCTAGTTTTGATTATACTTTAGTGAATTTACAAGAAAAGAAAAAATATGAGATTGAAAATCAAGAGATGCAACTTATTAAAATGGATGTAGTCTCTTCTAAAAATAAAAAAATATTAGAAAATGAAAATATTAATATTAAATTTTATTCAAATTTAGAATATTTTTTACCAAATGTAATTTCATTAAAATATAACAATAAATATCTAGAAGAAAAAATATATTTATTACCTAGTTTTCCTAATAAGGATAAACTTCAATCTGGAACTATTCCTATAAGATATAATCAAGTAATAATTAATAAAGTTTTATATGATTTATTAAATAAAACTAATTATAACCAAAAAGGATTATCATATTTTAATTCAGTTAATATAGAATCTAAATATTTAGGTGAAAATACAAAAGACTTAATAGATTTAAAATTAAATTTTGAAATTAGTGGTATATCAAAAGAAAAGACATTTTTAGATAGACCAATTATTTATTATTCATATGATTTGATGAGTAATTATATCTTAAATATGGAAATGAAAAATCTTTCTAAAGTCTGTAATTTTTCATCGAAAGTAAACATAAAATATAGAATTGAAAATTTATCATATGAAAATGATACATTGACTAGTTTTAAATCGTTAGCATATATAGAT
>CAVFIT010000006.1:0-6716 GCA_963622735.1 Phocaeicola dorei
ATGTTATTACAAGGTTTTGAAATAGAAGATAAAAAAGACTTTGTATCTAAATTAAATAGTTTAATGTTGTTAGCATTAAAAAAGTAGATTATAAAAGAGTATAACCAAATTAAGCGGTTATACTCTTATTTTTTTCGTTCTCTTCTTCAAATAAGAAACGTTCATATTTAGAAAGTTCAATCAATTTATCTTTTGAAATAAATCTATATTTCATGAATAATTTAAATAAAGTAGTAAGTCTATCAATAGTAGATTTTTTTGCATTTTTTTCAAGTTTAGAATAACTACTTAATAAACTAGTAATTTTATCCATAGTATTAATTTCAAAATCTTTTTGATCTTTAATACCTGCACTAGATAATAATTTAAAGACTAAATCTATAAAGTATTTAGTGTCATCTTTATTATATTTTGCTAACCATTTATCAATAGCGATAGAAAAAGCTAATGCGTTTTTAGATAACGATTTAGTTTGTAAAAAATTTAAAGAAGTTGGATCGACTTTCCAAGTAAATATAGTATGTTGAATTATACCTGTAGATCCTTTAGCATCAATAACAATATGTTTTTGAAAATCGTATAATAACATACCTATAATTGAATCAGAAGTAACATATTTATGAATCTTATTTTGTAATTTTTTAAAACCTTCATCTTCAAAATAATTATTTCTATTACCAGGACCTTCAAAATTATAAATGCATTTAATTCTATCTTGATTTTGCTTACTAGTATGTAAAAATGCGTATTGACAAATATTACCACCTTTAGAATGCCCAGTTATAAATATTGAGGAATTAGCGGGGATTTTTGTCATTATTTCATTTAAATAATCTAAAGCATATTGTTGACCTGGTATATAATTATCATAAGATAATTGTAAAGATTCATACCATCCTTCAAAAGAAGTATCTGTCCCTCTAAAAGAGATAATATAATTATTATCTAGTTTAAACACCATAGCTCCAAAATTCATCTTTAAGTCTTTATCATTTTTAGTTTTAAAGGCGAATACTTGTAGATTTTTATATCTAGAAGACTTGTTAATTTCTTTTATTAAAGCTAAACTATCTTTTTCTGCAAGAGCAGGTTTAGCTAAATATTTAAAATCTTCTTCTTTTACAAAATCAGCTATATTAATAAATTCGTTTTTTTCTTGAAATTTATGGAAATTTAAATATGCTAATTGAGCAAATATTGCAAAATCAGTATCTTTTAAAGGAACTTTAGAGATTTCTTGTTGATTAGTTTTAACATATTCAATAATATTCATACAATTTATTTTAACTTATTTTTAAGTAATTTAAAAATATAAAAATTTAAAATTGTATATTATCTATACTTTCTTCAGTTTGACATATTTCATCTAGTTTTAAATTATCTAAATAGGAAATGTCTTCTTTAGTTAATATAATAGAAGTAGAATTAAAATTAGAAATAATTCTATCTTCATGAATAGATTTAGTTAAAGGAATAATACCTTTATTAATTTGATAGGCTAAAAGTAATTGTCCTTGAGTGCAATTATATTTATTAGAAAGATTTATAATTCTTTCATCATTTACTAAAGAAGGTCTACCTAAAGGGGAATAGGCTTGTAAAACAATGTTATTTTTCTTACAGTAATTAACTGTATTAGTATGAGTTAATCCTGGAAATAGTAATATTTGATTTACCATAGGTTTAATTTTACAAGTCTGTTCAATTTGATTAAGATGCTTAACCATAAAATTAGAAACACCAATGGCTTTGATTTTACCTTGTAAATATAAATCTTCAAAAGCAGCCCATGTTTCTTGATTTAATTTTATATAGTTATCTCTATATTTAATTGGATTAGGCCAGTGAATTAAAAATAAATCTAAATAATCAAGATTTAATCTTTGTAAAGACTGATTAAATGATTCTATTGTTTGATTATAGCCTCTTATAGAATTAGATAATTTACTAGTTATAAAAAGTTCTTCTCTAGAAATATTACTATCATTAATAGCTTTACCTACTTCTTGTTCATTTTCATAACCTTGGGCTGTATCAATTAATCTATAACCAGTTTGTAAGGCAATTAAAGTTGAATTATAGGCTTCTTTTTCTTGTGCACGCCAAGTTCCAAAACCAATACTAGGAATACTATATCCATTATTTAATATTAATTTATTCACCTTTATTCTCCTTTGAATTAATCTCATCTATTAAATTATTAATTGTAGTATTATTTAAATATTCTTTATCTAAATCTTCTGCTACATAATCATAATAAGCGTAGTTTTCTTTAATAGAGGATTTATCTTCTATAAATTCTTGATAAAGCTCTTTTAATCTATTTTCATCCAGTTTTTCAGCACTATTTCTACTAGGGTATATTGGATCAGATAGATAAATTACAATTCTAGGCTTTTTAAATCTTTTGAATAATCCTTTAGGTTTTCTAAAAGTAGTACAAGCAAAAATAACAGGAACATTAAAAGTTCTTGGATACTTAAAAGCACCTTTTTTAGTAGGACGTTGACCAGTATAATAAGGCCATATTGTTGCTTCAGGGTAAATAATTATACAAGCTTTTTGTTGTAATCTATATTTAATACATTTTAAAAAGTTTCTTCCATTTTTTAAATCTGAAGGAATAGGAATCCCTCCAAGCATATCAAGTAAAACTCTAAATGGTTTAGCACAGCAAAATGTATCTTGTAAACTTACTACATATGTTCTTTTTTTATGACGGTTTGTCATTACTTGATGCATATAACCATCAGAAATAGTAGTATGATTAGAATAAATAAAATAACCTGTATTTTTAAAATTATATATGACTTGTCTATTTTCTATTTTAGTATGATGAATAATCTTTTCAAATACAAATAAAACAGTAACTGCAAAATGATAAAGACAAGTAGAACAAGCACGATAAAATATATTTTTGTGCACAAAAGGATAGTTAGGTTGTAACTTTCCAGGTGAAACACTAACATCAGAAAAATCTTGATTTTTACTATTTTGATATTTTATCGTTCTTTTTTTCATATTAGACGTCTTTAAAACAAGATCCTCCAATAAATTCTCTAATTAATGAATTAGAAGGAATTGATGATTCATCAATTGTTTTGAAATATTTTAAAAAGAGAATTAATCTTCTAGTAATTGCATAATAAGGTGAGTCTTTACCTACTTTATTTAACAAAGGATATGCGTGATTTTTCATGACGCATAATTCATAAAACATAAATGAATTAAATACATAATCAGCTTCTTGTTGAGTATTATAAATCCATGTAAATTCACCATTTCTTACTTTAGGCCACATATCTAAAGTGTTTTCAACACCGCTATTTCTAAATTGATAATCTCTTACAATTCTTCTTAACATTCTTAAATCTGTTAAAGAAATAGGAGAATGATCATCAATGTTAATTTGAGCTTGAGGTGCTATATAAATCTTAAATTTATTTTCAGTAGGAATTGAAGCAGTCATTTCTTCTGAAAGAGCATGAATACCTTCTACAATAATAGGTTGATTCTTACCAAGTTTTAATGTTCTACCTTTTTCAGATTTACCAGTTTGGAAATTAAAATGAGGCAAAGTTACTTCTTTTCCTTCAATTAAATCAAACATATTTTCATTAAATAATTGAACATCTAGTGCACGTATAGATTCTAAATCTACACTACCATCTTCTTCTTTAGGTAATTTATTTCTTTCAATATAGTAATCATCTAAAGAAATTCTAATAGGGAATAAGCCTCTAGAAATTAATTCTAATCTTAATCTGTTTGAAAAAGTTGTTTTAGATGAAGAAGAAGGACCAGCTATACAAATAAGTTTAATTTCTGTAGGGCTATTAGCGATTTTTTCACCGACTTCTGCTAATTGATTTGTAATAATAGTTTCAGAAGTTTGAATTAAATCGTTATCTCCATATTTTTCTATAAACTTATTTATATCAGCAATAGTACCAACATGAATCTTGCTAGCTAAACTTCTAGCATCTTCTAATGTTTTTTCATAGACAGTTTCAGGAATAAAAGGTGGGATTCTACCATTTTCTTCAACTCTAGGGAATTGTACTAAAAAGCCAGGATTTCTAGCGATAATATTAAAATAAGGAACATATTTAGTAGATGGGGCTATATAACCATACATATAATCTACATATCCATCACAAATATATTGGTGAATTGTTTCATCGTTTCTATATTTTAAAATTTCAACTTTATCATACATTTTAAATTTTGTATAAAGTTTTATAGCATCATCTTTTTTAATTTCTTTTCTTTCAATTTTAATATCTTCACTTACTATTCTTTTTATTTCTTGATTAAGTTTAAATATTTTGCTAGTAGAGAATTTTTCATCTATATTTTTAGGTCTTATAAAAATTGATCTAGAAACATCATTTGAAAATAACATCTTTTCATCTGGAAAAAGATTATGTAAAGCCATAGCTACAACAAACATCAAAGTGTTTTTATAAATTAACATACCTTCAACATCGTTACTAACTCCATATAATTCAATATTACATGGTTTATTAACAATATAAGAAAGTTCGCGTAATCTACCATCTATTCTAGCGCATATATATTTATATTTTTTATCTTGGGGTATTAATGATTCTATACTAGTAGGCTTATTTGAATCATATTTAATTATTTCTTTTTCATTCATAAAAATAACCTCCTATCTATTTTAACTTATTTATTATATGTTTTGCTATTAAGTTAGTAACATTTACTTTAGTAACATTTTCAATTTCAGATACAAAAGCATTAGAATTAACCTCTGCTACCCAAGGTTTATTATTTTCATCAATTAATAAATCAATTCCACCATAATCTAATTTTAATACTTTAGAACATTTTTGAGCTAAATCAATAAATTCTTGGCTAGGTGTTATATTATAACCTTTACCACCTAACGCTATATTAGATCTAAAATCATTAGGATTATAACGTAACATACATGCTACAACTTTATGATTTACTACATACATTCTATAATCTTTACCCTTAGAAAAAGAAATGTATTTTTGATAAAGATGAGGAACAAAAATAAGTTCTTTATATTTAGAATTTAATTCATCTCTATTATTAATTAAAAATACTTGTAAACCTAATGAACCATAACAACATTTACAAATTAAAGGATAAGATAAACTAGATTCAACATAATCTAAAAACTTTTTAACATTATCTTTATTATAATTTTCATCATAGCAAATTGGACTTGCAATAGATAAAGGTATATTAATACCATTATTCATTAAACGTAAATAGGTTTTAAACTTATCATTACAATTAATTAAAGAGTAACTAGAATTAAAAACTGGTAAAAAATATTCTAGTAATTGACAACCTTGTTCATCTTTATCAAAAAATAAAGCAAAATCATATTCACTTAAATCAATATTACAAAAAGGTTTACCATCTTTAATACATAAACCAAGTGAAACAGTATCTGTAGAAACCATTTCAAAACCTAACTTAGAAAATTCTTCTATAAACCTAAGTGTCTTAAGTTGATTAGATTTTATTAATTTAAAAGAGTTATTAACTATTAAACCACGCATTTTCATACAAATATATTTTAAAATGTAAAATACCTATTGTCAAAATATTAATTTTGTGATAATTTATATAAGGTTCGTATTTGGGGCTGTAGCTCACCTGGGAGAGCGCCTGCTTTGCACGCAGGAGGTAGCGAGTTCGATCCTCGTCAGCTCCACCATCATTTTATAAAATATGTCTAATACAATAGTGTTGGACTTTTTTTGTTGCTTAGACACTAAATTCCACCACTAAGGGAATTCAACCCACTATTTAATTTTTTATGTTATTAGAATATGGTAATAAATTATCTATTGGTTCCTTATTTATATTTAAAAAATTTACAAAATATGTAATATGATAGTGTCAGAATAAAGTGGGCTCTTTCCAAAATTGGTTGAATAACCGAATTTCATAAAACAATATATTGAATTTTAACGTATATGAAACAACAAATCAACTAGCGTTGGAAAGAGCCATAAAGTGTACCAATTTGGTCAAGAAATTTTATACCAGTTTTACCTCCTTTGTATAAATAAATGCTTAAAGTCTTATCGTATGATTCAAGTTGGTATGTTCTAGCGTAAAAACGTGTTAACTATATAGAGTAAGTAGGTTAGTCTTTACAATTTAATATAATCGATTTAAAACAAATTTATTCATTTACACAAAAAAAATATTATGTTAAAATTAATTCGGAAGTTACCGAGTCGGATTGAGGCGAATAAAAATGAATTTTATTGGAAGAACTGAAGAATTAAGAAAAATAAATAATATTATGACCAAAAATGACTTTTCAACTACTCTTATATATGGAAGACGAAGAGTAGGCAAAAGTGAGCTTGCAAAATATGTATTAGGACAAAATAATTGTTTAAAGATTTATTATGAATGTAAAGAAGTAAATGAGAAAAGTAATGTGGATAGTTTAAGTGATACATTATCTGATGTTTTAAATTTACCAAAGCTAGCTTTTAATGATTTTGAATCTATATTGAAATACATTTTCAAACTAGCTACCAATCAAAAGGTTATTTTAGTTTTAGATGAGTATTCTTATTTAAAAAAGACAATACCTGGTATTGATAGTATAATTCAATCATTAATAGACATTTTCAAGGAACAATCACAATTATCTTTTATTTTATTAGGTTCCTATGTTGATATAATGAAAT
>CAVFIT010000007.1:0-3834 GCA_963622735.1 Phocaeicola dorei
ATTATGAATTTTGTTTTTGTTTCACCTCATTTTCCTTCAAACTATTATCGTTTTTGTAAAGCTTTAAAAGATAATGGTTGTAATGTATTAGGTATTGCTGATATGCCTTTTGATCAATTACCAAATCAAGTTAAAGATTCACTATGTGACTATTATTATGTTCATGATTTAAAAAATTATGATGAAAAATTTAGAGCATTAGCATATTTTTCATACAAATATGGAAAGATTGATTTTATAGAATCTAATAATGAATTTTGGTTATATGATGATGCTAAATTAAGAGAAGACTTCAATATTTGTAGTGGCCCTAAATTAGATCAAATTGAATATTTTAAACATAAATCTTTAATGAAAGATAAATATAAAATTGCTAATGTTAAAACAGCTAGATGGCATATAGTTAACTCATTAGATGATTGTTTAGAATTTATTAATAAAGTAAATTATCCAGTTATTGTTAAACCTGATGATGGTGTTGGCGCTTCATTTACATATAAAATCAATAATAGAGATGATTTAGATTCATTTATGGAAAAGAAAAATTCTTTCTTAAAAGATAGAACATATATTATGGAAGAATTTATCAAAGGTGAATTAATTTCTTTAGATGGTGTATGTGATAATCAAGGTAATATAATTTACCCTACTCACCATGTATTCCCTATACCTATTGTTGATATAGTTACTGGTGATAAAGATGTATATTATTATACAAATAAAAATATACCTGAAGACTTATTAAAAGCAGGACAAGCTATTTTACATGCTTTTAAAGTTAAATCTAGATTTTTCCATTTTGAATTTTTCAGATTAACTGAAGATTCCCATTTAGGTAAAAAGGGTGATTTATATGGACTTGAAGTTAATATGAGAGTTCCTGGTGGTTACACCCCTGATATGATGAATTTTGCCTATTCAATAGATATCTATAAAATATGGGCAGATGTTATGTGCTTTAATGAAAATAGAGAATATACAGGCTATCCTAAAAAATATTGTATTTATATAGGTAGAAGATTTAATGGAAACTATGAGCATTCTATTCCTGAAATAAGACAAAAATACAATTATAATGTCTGTTATTTTGATAATAATCCTCCTATTTTAGCTGATGCTATGGGTGATTATTTTGTAATGGCCAAGTTTGATTCTATTAAAGAAGTGGATGATTTTGTTAAGTTCGGCCTTAAAAGAATTTAATTACTATAGATAAATCTATTATTAATTTTCACTTAAAAAGGAATGATTTTTTCTATCATTCCTTATTCTTTTTTATTATAGTTAAATTTTCATCTGTTTGTAAGACAACACTATTTTCATCAACTGAGTGAGTTAAATATACATCACCACCAATTATAGAGCCTTTTTTAATAATTGTATCGCCACCAAAAATTGCAGCATTTGAGTAAATAGTAACATTATCTTCAACAGTTGGATGTCTTTTTTGACCTTTTAAGCATCTACCTTTAGATAAAGATAAAGCACCTAAGGTGACTCCTTGATATAGTTTTACATTATTTCCTATAACAGCTGTTTCGCCTATTACTATACCTGTACCATGGTCAATAAAGAAATAATCACCTATTGTTGCACCTGGGTTAATATCAATTCCAGTACTGTGATGAGCTTTTTCAGATATATATCTAGATACTAATTTATAGCCTAATATATAAAACTGATGAGCGATTCTATAATTTAATATGGCTTCAAATCCTGGATACATTAATACTATTTGTTGTTTAGAATAGCTAGCAGGATCACCATCTAATATTGCCTGAATTGAAGTATTAAGTGATTGTCTAATATAAGGTAAACTTTTTAAAAACGCAATCTGTTTATCTTTTTCTTCTACAATTGATTTTAATTGTAAGCATACATCATCATATAATCTATTAATTCTATCTTTATTATATTTTCCTTTTTGATAATCATACATTAATAATAAAGATAAATTCGATAAAAACATATCGATTTTTTTAGAATCAAAATCAATTAAATCTAGATCTTTTTCAAATGTATTTTCTAAATCTTGTAAACTCATAACTTTCTATTATATTAATCAAATAAACCTTTTACAGAAAGATATCTTTCTCCATTATCAGGTAAAACAGTAACTATAACTTTATTTGGATTTTCTTTAGCGACTTTAATAGCAGTAGCAACATTAGCACCAGAAGATATACCAACAAATAAACCTTCTTCTTTTGCTAATTCTTTTGTACATTCATATGCTTCTTCATCAGTTACTGTCATTATTTTATCTACATAATCAAGATTTAATATTTCTGGTTTAAAACCTGCACCAATACCTTGAATCTTATTAGGGCCTTTAACACCTGTAGTAATAAACGCAGAAGTAGCAGGTTCAACACCTATTGAATAAATAGAAGATTTCTTCTCTTTAAGATATTTACTAACTCCAGTTAATGTACCACCAGTTCCAAATGCTGAAATAAATATATCAAGTTCACCTTCTAATTGAGAATATATTTCAGGACCAGTTGTTTTATAATGAGCAATTAAATTATTTTCATTTGAAAATTGTAATGGCATAAATGAATTTTTAACCTGAGCATGTAATTCTTCACTAGCTTTAACACATCCTGCCATACCACCTTCACTAATTAATCTACAATCAGCATTAAATGCTTTCATCATATTAACTCTTTCAATAGAGCAACTACTTGGCATAAACATTACTACTTTTAAGCCTAAATATGCACATATTGCAGCTAAACCAATTCCAGTATTTCCACTTGTAGGTTCAATAATTAAGGTATCTTTGTTAATTTTTCCTTCATTTAAAGCGGAAACAATCATTTCTCTAGCAATTCTATCTTTAATAGATCCAGTAGGATTACATCTTTCTAATTTAGCGTATATTTTAGAAGAAAGATTATATTTTTCTTCTATCTTTTTTAATCTAACAAGTGGTGTATTACCGATTAAATCTAACATTGAATAATCTTTTATTGCCATTTTTATTTCCTCCTATATATCAATACTTAAGTCTAATTTATTATAGAAATAGTATGATTCTTTTTCAATTAATATGCTTTAAGAATAAGTATTAAAATATAAACATCTAAGATTAAATATTAATCTATATTTAGTAATGTTTAATTTATAGATGCAAATTAAATTTTAATCATTATATACAAAAATCTTCCTGCATGTAGTGTACAAGAAGATTAAATTTATTTATATAGTTTATTAGAACTTACAATTCAAATATTATTCTTTTATTTTTTTCTCATATTTTTCTTAATATATTTAAATAAAGCTTCTTGGCCATTTTCAATATAATAATTCATTAAATATTCGAAAGTATCTTTTGTATTTTTACTCATAGGGAGAAAATCACATTCTCTTTTATAATAATCATAAACATCTTTAGGTTTAAAATTTTTCTTATTATATGTTTTAGAAGCTGCAATTCTATCACACATTGATTCACCTATATATCTTTTAGGCATATCTATAGGCTCATATCTATGTGAAGATAATGAAACATCTATCCAATATTCAAGATGATGTTTATTTCTTCCTTTATGATGCATCCACGCATCAGAATAACCCTTAGCTAATCTTTCATTATGAGTAGGTGAATATTTACCTGAATAATATTTAGCACCATTTAAAAATTCAGTAGGTGAATATTTAGAAAGATCATGTAATAATCCTTGCTTATATAAACCAGATTTAAAACAATAATGTCTTACTAATATTTTATGATGAGATATTGTAATAAAATGTTTAATTATATGATACATACAATTTTTACTTTCTATTTTTGAAATTTACAAATCTAATTATAATACAAAATAGCAT
>CAVFIT010000008.1:0-4387 GCA_963622735.1 Phocaeicola dorei
GTATTTTTATCATTAGCTTCTATTAGTCAATTGAAATTAAGTAGAATAATTCAAATTGAATATATTCATCTTCAAGAAGTCTCTTTAAAAGTAGAATCATATATCAAGTCAAATAAAAGAGTATATAATTTATTAGATAAAAACGAATATTTTGTTTTTAATATTAAACAAGAATCTAAACTTTTTACTTATACTTTGTATTCTTATGTAAATGTAAATCTGGCTTTTGATTATAAGGTTGAATATAAAGGTTTCTTTAATTTTTATGAACTAGATATAGCGTAACTTAATTGCAATATTTTATAATAAGTATTATTATAAATATTGTATTGTTAGGAGAAAAACTTATGGAAAATATAATTGAAGATTTAGTTAGTAGAGGACTTCTTGACAACTTTTCAAACAAAGAAAAAGTTGAAGAATTATTAAAAACTAAACAAACAATTTATTGTGGCTTTGATCCATCTGCTAAATCATTACAATTAGGTAACTTTGTAATGATAACAATTTTAAGAAGATTACAAAAAGCTGGACATAGAATTATCGCTATTATTGGTGGTGGCACTGGTATGATTGGTGATCCATCTGGTAAAAAAGCAGAAAGACAATTCTTAGACGCTAATAAAGTAAATGAAAATGTCGAAGCTATTAAAAAACAATTATCTAAGTATTTAGACTTTTCTGATCCTAGTAAGGGTATTTTATTAAATAACGGTGACTGGTGGTCAAAAATTAATGTTATTGAATATTTAAGAGACTTTGGGAAATCATTTTCTATTAACTATATGTTAAGTAAAGAAATTGTCGCTTCTAGACTTGAAACAGGTATTTCATATACTGAATTTTCATATATGATTTTACAATCAGGTGACTTTTATAAATTATATAAAGAATATGGTTGTAATTTACAAATTGGTGGTGGTGATCAATGGGGTAATTTAACTTCTTCACTTGAACTAATTCGTAAAAAAGAAACTAACGCTGATGCAGAAGTATTCTCAGTTAAATTAATTACTGATTCAGAAGGTAAGAAATTTGGTAAATCTGAAAGAGGCGCTTTATATTTAGATCCAAGTATGTGCTCACCATATTATATTTATCAATATTTTATTAATGTATCTGATTCTGATGCTGTTAGATATATGAAAATATTTGATGATAGACCTTTAGATGAAATTCAAAAAGATGTTGATGAACATAACGCTAATTTAGGTCAAAGAATCGGTCAAAAGAAATTAGCGTATATGATTGTTTCTACATTGCATTCTTCCAAGGTAGCTGATGATATGGTTAAAATGTCTAACGCTTTATTTAGTGGTGACTTTAAAGAATTAAGTGAAGAACAAATTTATGAAATTTCTGAAAGTTTAACTAAGTATGAAGCTAAAGAAGATTCTATTAGTTTAGTTGATGCTTTAGTCAATTTAAAATTAGCATCTTCAAAAAGAGAAGCTAGAGAATTTATTACAAATCAATCTATTAGAATTAATGGAGAAAAACAAACAGATGTTAATTATGTTTTAACTCCTAAAGATGGATTATTTGGTCACCTTTGCTTAATCAAAAGAGGTAAAAAATTATACGGTTTATTAGATTTTAAAAAATAAATCTAAAAAAATAATTCTATAAAGTGCTTTAATTAAGCACTTTTTTCAATACTTTAAAATAAAATTAGCACTCTACACTTGACAGTGCTAAAAAACTAGTTATAATTATTTTTGACGAAAGGAGAAAAAGTATGAGTGAACAAAAATATACACAAAAAGTAATTGAGGTTATTAATTCTGCTACTGATATTGCTAAATCAAATCAAAACCCTAGCGTAGATGTTCCACATTTATTAAGAGCTTTATTTGATAGTGAATCTTCTTTTTATGTGAAAGTATTAAATAGATTAAATATTGATACAAAATTAGTGTCTCAAACAATCGATGGATTTATAAATAGTATTTCTAAATCTAATGGACAAGATGAAGTTTATCCATCTACTGATTTTAAAAATATTATATTTAATGGTACAAAGTATCAAAAGGAATTCCAAGATGATTATCTTTCTATAGAACATTTATTACTTGGTCAATTTGATTCTAAAAATTCATTAGTTAAAAAATTAATGGAAATCCCTTCTTATGATAAAGATAGTTTTATTAAAGTTATTAAGGATATAAGAGGTAATTCTAAAGTTACTAGCGATAATCCAGAAGCAACATATGATGTTTTAAATAAATATGGTAGAGACTTAGTTGAAGAAGTCGCTAAAGGACATGTCGATCCAGTTATTGGTAGAGATGAAGAAATTAGAAGAGTAATTCAAATTCTTTCTAGAAAAACTAAAAATAATCCAGTATTAATTGGTGAACCTGGTGTAGGTAAAACTGCAGTTGTAGAAGGTTTAGCATGGAGAATATTTAAAGGTGATGTCCCTGTTTCATTAAAAGATAAAACTATTTTTGAACTTGATTTAGGTGCACTTGTTGCTGGTGCTAAATATAGAGGCGAGTTTGAAGAAAGAATGAAAGCTGTATTAAATGAAGTAGAAAAAAGTGAAGGTAAAATCATTCTTTTCATCGATGAAATTCATATGCTTATTGGAGCAGGTAAAACTGATGGAGCAATGGATGCAGCTAATTTATTAAAACCAATGTTAGCTAGAGGCGTATTACATTGTATTGGTGCAACAACTTTAGATGAATATAGAAAATATATTGAAAAAGATCCTGCTTTTGAAAGAAGAATGCAAAAAGTATTAGTAGATGAATCTACATTAGAAGATACTATTACTATTTTAAGAGGTATTAAAAACTCATATGAACAACATCATGGTGTTCAAATATCAGATGATGCTTTAATCGCCGCTGCAACTTTATCAAAAAGATATATAACTGATAGACATCTTCCAGATAAAGCAATCGATTTAATTGATGAGGCCTGTGCAAAAGTTAGAATGCAAATTGATTCTATGCCAGATGAACTTGATCAAGTAAATAGAAAATTAATGCAACTTGAAATAGAAAAAGTTTCATTAAAAAATGATGAATCAGAATCTGCTAAATCAAGAATTGAAGAGATTTCAAAAGAAATTTCAGAATATAAATCTAAAAAAGATGAATTAACTTTACAATGGCAAAATGAGAAAAAAGGATTAGAAGATATTAAACAATATCAATCCCAACTTAATCAAGCAAAATTGAACCTAGATAAAGCCATGAATGAAGCTGATTATAACTTAGCAGCTAAATTACAAAATTATGATATTCCTACATTAAAAAACAAGATTGAAGAATTAAAACAAAAAGATGATAAAGATAAAATCTTAAATGAATTAGTTACAGATGAAACTGTCGCAAGTGTAGTATCTACATGGACAGGAATACCTGTAAGTAAATTAACTCAATCTGAGTCTAGTAAGATCTTGAATTTAAAAAATGAATTAGAAAAAAGAGTTATTGGTCAAGATGAAGCCTGCGAGTTAGTATCTGATGCAATAATTAGATCTAGAGCAGGTACAAATGATGAAAATAGACCTCTTGGTTCATTTATGTTTTTAGGTCCTACTGGTGTAGGTAAAACAGAAATTGCTAAAGCCTTAGCAGAACAATTATTTGATTCTGAGTCTGAAATAATTAGAATTGATATGTCTGAATACATGGAAAAATTCTCAGTTTCTAGATTACTTGGAGCCCCTCCTGGATATGTTGGTTATGATCAAGGTGGTCAATTAACTGAAGCTGTTAGAAGAAAACCATATTCAATAGTTTTACTTGATGAAATTGAAAAAGCTAACCCTGATGTATTTGATGTATTATTACAAGTACTTGATGATGGTAGATTAACTGATTCTCAAGGTAGAGTAGTTGATTTTAAAAATACTATATTAATTATGACAAGTAATATTGGAAGTGAATATTTACTTGATGGTAATACTAAAGAAAATAAAGACAAAGTAATGTCTGTATTAAAAAGTAAATTTAAACCTGAATTCTTAAATAGAATTGATGAAATAATTATGTTTAATTCTCTTGATAAGAGTGTTGTAAACCAAATTGTTTCAAAATTCTTAAATTTACTTGGCAAGCAATTAAAACATAGAGATATTGAATTTAGTTATACTCAAGAAAGTGTTGAAAAAATAGCCAAAGATTCTTATGATCCAATCTATGGTGCTAGACCTATAAGAAGATATATTCAAAAATATGTTGAAACACCTTTAGCAAGTGAGATTATTAAAGGAAATATCTTCAAAAAATGTAAACTTGATGTTAAAGATGATGAATTTGTCTTTTTAAACAATTAATTTAAAGGTTCTTGTATAAAAATTACAAGAATCTTTTTTACTTGAAAATAGACACAAATTATTATTTATATTATAATTAATCGGTGATTATAT
>CAVFIT010000008.1:4415-8391 GCA_963622735.1 Phocaeicola dorei
TTATATGATAAACATATTATATGGAAATATTGTATTTACATCTACTTCTAGTAAATTTGATATTTATGAAAACTCATATTTAGTAGCAGAAGATGGAATTATTCAAGGTATTTATTTACAATTACCTAATGAATATAAAAATTGTAAGATTGATAACTATAAAGATAAAATAATTATTCCAGGTTTAATTGACTTACATGTTCATGCTCCTCAATATTCATTTAGAGGACTTGATATGGATTTAGAATTAATTGACTGGTTAAATACTAATACTTTTCCTGAAGAAGCAAAGTATAAAGATTTAGAATACGCTAATAAAGCATATGACATTTTTGTAGAAGATTTAAAAAAGTCTTTTACAACACGTAGTAGTATATTTGCTACAATTCATACTCCATCTTCACTTTTATTAATGGATAAATTAGAAAAATCTGGTTTAATTACTTATGTTGGAAAAGTAAATATGGACCGTAATTGTCCTAGTTATATTAAAGAAGATACTAATAAGTCTTATTTAGATACTTTAGATTGGATTAAAAAAGTACATTTAAAAAACTATGTAAATACTAAACCTATTTTAACACCTAGATTTATACCTAGTTGTTCTGATAGTTTACTTGATAAAATTAAAGATATTCAAGTTAAATACAATCTTCCACTTCAATCTCATTTATCTGAAAACTTATCTGAAATTGAATTGGTAAAACAACTTTGTCCTGACGCTAAAACATATGGTCAAGCCTATGATTTACATGGACTTTTTGGTAAAGATTGTAAAACATTAATGGCACATTGTGTATATTCAAATGATGAAGAATTATCACTAATAAAAAATAATGGGGTATATATTGTCCATTGTCCTGAATCTAATGTTAATTTAAAAAGTGGAATAGCTCCTATTAGAAAATATCTTGATGGTGGTTTAAATATTGGTTTAGGTAGTGATGTAGCTGGTGGAAGTAGTATTAATATGTTTAAAGCTATGGAAGATGCAATTCAACATAGTAAAATAAGATGGAGATTAGTTGATAGTCAATATCAACCTATAACTGAAGTAGAAGCATTTTATATAACAACTAAAAAAGGTGGTTCATTTTTTGGAAAAGTCGGCTCATTTGAAAAAGGCTATGAACTTGACGCTATTATAATTGATGATTCTAGTTTAAAACATCCACAACAATTATCAATTGAATCTAGAATTAAAAGGTTTATATATTTAGCTAATGAAAATATGATTGTTAGTAAATATGTAAAAGGAAATAAAATAATTTAATTATATTTTATTGTAATATTTGTTCTAATAATATAGAATTATTAGAAATTAGAAAGGAAATTTATATGAAATATTGTGAACATTGTGGCGCTGAAATGAATGATGAGGCTCAATTTTGCCCTAAATGTGGTCAAAAAGTAGGTGAAGATTTACATGAAAACACATCTGTAAATACTTCTAAAGGGGAACGCCATTATAATAATGTATATAGAAAAGTTGCTTTTGCATTTATGATTCTTTCAATGGTATGTACATTTTTAGCATTCTTAATTTGTGTTATTACATTTGGTAATCCAAACGCATCAGCACAAATTGCTTCAACTAGTAAAGGTGCAGCTTGTATCTATTTAATTCCATTACTCTGGCAAATTCCTATGACAGTAGTTGTTTTTAAAGGAATCAAAGATGGTAGACATATCGGTCTTGGATTTAAAATTTGTACATTGATATTTGTTAGCTTAATTAGTGGTATTTTATTACTTTGCGATTCTGAAAGAGATTATTAAAAATTTAAACTCTTCTAATATAAGAGTCAACTCACTATAAAACATGTTAAAAAACCTAGAATTTGAATAAATTTCAATCTAGGTTTTTTGTATTTTAGATGTTCTGGTATCTTTTACAAAAGGTTGTAAATTATCTATTAAATTATTAAAAACACAAACTTTCTTGACAGTCTTACCACTACAAATTTGACCATGACATTTTAAGAAAAGTGTAAATTTTGATATCGTAGTTTATAGGAAAAGTGTAAAATACGTTTGCGTAGTTTATAGGAAAAGTGTAGAATATTAACAAGGTGATATATAATGCTATATAGAAAGATTCAAGAAAAAATTAAAAACTATCTATTATCAAATAGTAATAAAATTATGATTATTGATGGCGCTAGACAAATTGGGAAATCTTTTATAATCCGATATGTAAGCTCTGTTCTTTTAAAAGAGAAATTTAAAAACTATATTGAAATTAATTTTGTTGAGGATAGTCTTGGGAATAGATTATTTGCAAATATAAATAATAAAGAGGATTTTTATTTTCAACTAAGTATGATTGCTGGAGATAAAATGAAAGAAAAAGAAAATACAATTGTATTTATTGATGAGATTCAAGAATATCCACAATTTTTAACGATGCTAAAATTTTTAAAGCAAGACAACAAATTCACTTATATTTGTAGTGGATCACTTCTTGGCGTTACTCTTAATAAAACAACATCTATTCCTATTGGAAGTATTGATGTTATTCATATGTATCCTCTTGATTTTGAAGAGTTTTTGCTTGCAAATGGTTTTAATTCTTTTACTATTAATTTTTTAAAAAATAAATTCTTGTGCTTAGAAAGTCTAGATGAAAATACACATAATAAAGTCTTAGATTTATTTAAAAAATATCTATTAATTGGTGGACTACCTGATGCTGTAAATAGTTTTATTAAAAATAAAAATATAGTAGAAGTTAGAAAAATTCAATCTGATATATATGATTATTATGGTAATGATGCTTCTAAATATGATAAGGAACATAAATTAAAAATAAAACGTATTTATGATTTGATACCATCATGCTTAGAAAATAAAAAGAAAAGAATTGTTGTCCAAGACATTGAAAATAAAAAAGGAAAAAGATTTTCAAACTATCAAGATGAATTTGATTATTTAATTAATTCTGGTATTGCGTTAGAGGTAAAAGCTTTATCATCTCCTGTGTTTCCTCTTATAGAATCTAGCGGAAAAAATTTGTTAAAACTTTATCTAAATGATGTTGGTATTTTAACAAACATATTATATAAAAACAACATTAGAGCCGTATTAGATGATCAAGAAAGTGTTAACCTAGGAACTGTTTATGAATCAGTTGTTGCAAGTGAATTAAAAGCTCACAGTTTTAATTTATTCTATTATGACAATAAAACTAATGGTGAGGTTGATTTCTTAATTGATGATTATGATAATCTTTGTGCTTTACCACTTGAAATAAAATCTGGTAAAGATTATACAATTCATAGTGCTATAAATAAATTTATAGCTAATAAAGACTATAAAGTTAAAAAAGGCTATGTACTTTCTAACCAAAGAAAAGTTTATGAAAAAGATAATATAATATATTTACCAATTTATTATATAATGTTCTTTTAATTTTTTATTAGTAATCTCTAAGCTTAATAATTCATTAATAATAAGCTGTTTTAATGCTGTACATATGATTTAATAAATTTAATAAACTTATTAATAAACTTAGTCCAACTTTTGAGGCTTACATCAGTATGCTAAAACTCTTACACGATTATAAGCAAAGATGCTATAAATGTATCTAAATCATATACTTTAGATATCTAGATAATTAATTTCAAGAAATTAGAATTTTTTTATTTATTTAAATTTTTATAGTGTAAACACTTGTTTTTTTTTTTTTTTTTGATAAAGTGAAAGTATGAAAAATTAAAAAGCGTATTTTCTTTAAATACAGAAAGGTAATAAGAAATTATGAAAAAGAAGAAGGAAGTTAGAAGAATCGTTATTCTCTCGGCACTTGCTGCTCTTGGTTTTGGAGGTGTTGCAGTTGGCTCTACTTACGCTTTATTTACAAGCGAGAGTAAAACAAATGTAACAGTTGCTTCTGGTAAAGTAGATGTTGAATCAACTATTACTGATTTAGTTACTTATTCAGGTAATGATTTAACAGGAAACGCAGAAACAGATA
>CAVFIT010000009.1:0-9475 GCA_963622735.1 Phocaeicola dorei
TCTTTATATAAAGAGTAAGTATTATTTAATTTAAATGAAGATGTATCTTTCTTTTTAAGATGTTCAAATATTAAATTTCTTAAGGCTAATAATTGATTATAATCTAAATCGTTTAGATTAGTTGATAAATAGTTATAAATACAAAATAACTTAGATTTATCATCTAAATCTAAATAATCTTTATAATAAATTTTATTTGAAGAAGATATTTTAATTAATGAAGAAAGAATGTTGTTTTTAGTTTCTATTTCTTTTAATAAAGATAAATGATCTAAATTAGGAAGAGTATTTATTCTTATATTATTTCTAGTTCTTTGTAAATTATTATTAGTAAAATCATCATAAAAAGTTATGTTATTAGAATTTAAATAGTCAATTAATTCTTTTTTATAGATATTTAACATAGGTCTATAAATATGAGAGTTATTTATATAATTTTCATCTTTTAATCCATAGTATGTAACTTGTCTATTAGATTTTAATTGCATGATATAAGTGCATAATAAATCATCTAACTGATGGGCTATTAATATACCATCTAGGTTGTTTTCTTTTTCTACTTTAGAAAAAAATGTATATCTTACTTGTCTAGCAATATCTTCAAAATTTCCATGACTAGGCATATAATAATCCATTTTTATTAATTTATAATTTAATTCTTTTGAAGCGTTTTTTACTATGTTTTCTTCTATATCTACTAGATGTGAATCATGATAATTAATATAAATTAGAGTGATGTTATTATACTCTAACGATTTTAAAATATAGGCTAAGGCCATTGAATCAGGTCCACCAGAAAAGGCAAGTCCATATTTTTTAGACTTTTCAATTTTTAATTTAATTAAATTAGAACTTATTAATTTGATAATATTAGAAGACATTTTATTCTATTACTTGATATAAACTAGAAGCTGATTCAATAGTAGTGTAGTTTTTAATGTCTTTTACTTCAACATTAATAGTTCTACCTGAAACAGCACTTATTGATATTTTATCGCCTATTTTTACTTCAGATGATGGTTTTCCGACTTTTCCATTTATTGTTACTAATCCCATATCAGTTATCTGTTTAGCGACTTCTCTACGTTTTATTAAACGTGATACTTTTAAAAATTTATCTAATCTCATACTTTTATATTATAACTTTAAAATATAAATAATTGTTAATAATCTTTTACATTATAAAAATAAACAAATGTTATATTTTAGATACATTTAAGACAATTTGATTATCATCCATAGAAGTTATTTCAACTTTATAAGGTAGTTTCCATCCTTCATTAGAAATATAAGAAGAATAGATGTCTTTACCAAAAACATTAGATGATGTAGTAAATAAATCGCTATTTTGAGCGTAGTTTGAAATAGAAAATTTTGAATTATGAGTCATTAAATTAGTATTACCACTAGCTTGAACTAATTCTACTAAAGCCCATCTAGATGTGCTTTTACATCTAGATTCTGTATTAGAATTTACATAAGTGTAATAATATGGTTTACTTATTGTAGGAGTGTTTGGAGTTACTACATTATAATATTTACCATCCCATGAATATGTATAACTACTTTTTGAAGTGTCGATGTTTATTTTTCCTAAACGTTGATCAACATGGGATATTTTTAATCCATTTTGAGTAAATCCAAGTGGATAAGTGGATTTATATTTAAATGTACTATCTAATTTATTTAATCCAGTAGGAGTGTAATATTCTAATATGAAATATTCATCAAAGCATGTGCCACTAAAATTACTTGCTAATATTAAACAATCCCCACTACTTTCAAATGGTTTTAATGTATATGTTCCTTCACTATTAATTACACTAGGAGTTACCCAACCTAAATTGTATTTACTCATTGCAGAATGATCTAAGATATTACAATCCATCATATCAAGTCCACCAACAGGGGATCTATTTGTTTTATATTCATCATAAGAATAATAGTCTTCTAGTCCTAATTGATGTCCTGTTTCATGAATAAAGGTATGAGCATCATCATAATATGTATTTTTATCTAAAGCTGTACGGAATATAAATTCATAACTAGCCCATGAATAATTACCAATAGCACTAGATTTAGAAGAAGAGTTCCAATAAGTATAAGCCCATAATAAATCATAAGAAGAATTATAAGGGTATAGATATACAAACCACATACAATCGATAACACCATCACCATTAGTGTCGTATTCACTAATAATATCTTCATCTAAAATAGAATATACTTCATCACAAATACTGTTTGTAGCATCTCCTGAATCAGAATATTTTAAATAACTAGTTAAATTGTATTTAGCTGTATAAACATCTAATACTTCACCAGTAAAGTTTAAATTGCCATAGCTACTTTTTGAATAAAAAGAGCTAACTGATTCCCAATAAGAATTACTATTAGAAAAGAAAACTTCTTGTAAATTATTTTTTATTGTTGTATCAGAGCCATATTTAATAATATAAGGTTGATCTTTAAAAGCTACAGGAACTACTAATATTTTTCTATCACCAGTAGAAGGAGTAGATTGAGAATAAGCATTATTAACATTATAAAAATAGTCTTTACCTTGTAAGTAAGGATTTGTGTTATTTGTTAAATCAAGTGTACTATCATAAACATTTGAAGAAGTTTTAGTTGAATCTTCTTTATAATTAATAATACTATTACATGAACTAACTAATACACATGCATTAATTAAAGATAAGACACATAAAGTAAAATATTTCTTTTTCATAATTAATCTGTATAATCTGTTTTATATCTTTTAGGTTCGTTTGTTAAATTTATTCTTTCTGTAATATCTTGAATAGTTAAATAAATCGCTTTAATTCCATCATCAATAATAGTCATTACATCATCTTCATCACCAGTAAAGACTACTAATTTATTTTTTCTTACTTGATTATCCATTTCATCTAAGATATCTTGATATCTTTTAGGTTGTAAACTTTTATAATATTGTAATCCTTGATAAAATAGTGGCTCTATATAAAACATAGTACCATCATCATTTTTATAAAGAGTACAAAATCTATTTTTTAAATCGATTAATCTAGTTCTATCACTCCATTCAACATAGTCTTTCATATTTTATATATGTTCCTTTCTTAAACTATCTATTTGAAGATATCTTTCATCTTTTAACTTATTAGAAGTAGTTCTTTTTACTTCATATTCAAGTATATGTACTAAGTTATTATAACAAGAAATTAAAGATTCTTTTATCATAATAAAATCATATTTTAACGAGGAAGTAGTTTCGATTATTAATCCATTAATAAACACCTCAATCGTGTTTAAATTTTCTAAAAATGCGACTGATTTTGGATATTCTATTTCTAATATTTTATCTACCTCTAATGGGTTTTTACATTTTCTTATTGAATCAAATATTTCTCCATCTTTATCTATCATTATATTAGATGTTTCAATTAATGATTTAGCTATAGCTTTTATTTTTAAATAAGTAGATTTGTTATCCACTTTTTTAGACTTAAAATCAATTAATTTACAAAGCATAGAAAGATTTAAAGATATTTGAGCATAGGCTAAACTACCTCCAAAATAAGGGGAATTAACATCTTCAAATTGTTTTATAAAGTCTTTTTGTTCCATAAATCTATTTGCTCCTTACTTGAAAGATGTTTATTAACATCTTTTATAATATCTTTTAGAGGAATTATATCAAAGTTAATATCTTGTATGTTAAATGTTTTTAAAGAGTAATATTGTTTACAATTTTTCTTTTGCTTAGATGTTAACATGTGCAATTCTTTTTTATCTTTTATACATTTTAATAATAAATCTGCAGTTTGATAACCTAAAGATATATACTCATCTATTTTTTCTACATCAAAATCTAACATATTTAAAGTTTTCATTTTAAATAATTGAGGACAAGAAAAATCCACAATAGGCTTACAAAAATCTTTAGGATAAAATTTATCAAGATGAGAATTGTTAAGTGGAACTATAAATAAAAAATCAAAATCGTTATCTATAATAGGTTTATAAGGCTCATTATCCGCTTTCATTGGATCTACATAGGTAACTCCATTTATAGTTACTGGATCAAATACCATAGGAATTGCGCTAGTTGCTAGTAAATATTGCACTATTTCATTTTGAGTAAGATTATTTAACTTAACATATTTAGGCTTATAATTAATAACTCTATCGTTTTCTTTAACACATTCAGCTAAAGATACATATGTAGGAATATTATCTTTTAATAAAGTCTCAAGATCTATCATATTATTTATAAAATCAGCGAGATTTTCTCTAGAATAATAACCTTTGTTTTGTTTAATAATGGTGTTAGTTAAAATAGAAAATATATTGTTAGAAGTCTTATTTGATTTTATTAACTGATTATCTATTTTTAACCATGTTTGATAAATTAAATAAGGATCTTCAGTTAAAAAGAAAACACTAGAAAAAGCTCCAATACTAGCTCCACTAGTAGCTTTTATTTGCTTATGTAAACCATATTTGATTAATCCTAGATACACCCCAAATTGGAATGGACCTCTAGCTCCTCCACCATTTAATACTAATCCTATGGTGGGCTTTCTATATTTATTAAACATACCCATATATTATATTACAATTTAACAATAAATTAATTTAAAACACATAAATTATAATGACAATAATTTTAAAATGTTTATTTTGAAGTTAATAATTTAATTAAGCCAGAAAAGTTAAATAGAGAAAATTGATAAAATAAAGGCTAAAATCTAGTATAAAAGCGATAAAAATGCTATAATTTTATCAACTGTGAAAGATGGAGTTAGATAATTATATGAAGTACCCAGAAGCTATTAAGACATTGAGACATAAGATGATATTATCTCAAATGGAGTTTGCAAAAAAGTTGGGTGTTTCTTTTGCTACTGTTAATAGATGGGAGACTGGTAAATATAATCCTACAATTAAAGCAAGAAGAAAACTGGTTTCATATTTTAAGAAATATAAGATTGAGGTGGAGGATTAATTATGAGTGACACATCAGAAAGCAACATTCAATATTATTTACTTCCAGAACAACAAGCTAGAGTAAAGATAGATAATCAATTGAAAAATTCTGGATGGGATGTAGTTTCACGAAATGACTATATTCCTAATCATGCATTAGCAGTTAAGGAAGCTTTAATGCATGGATCAACTGAAAGTGATTATCTTTTATTTATTGATAATAAAGCAATTGCTGTTATAGAGGCTAAAAGAAAAGAAGATGATCTAGGTGAAAATGTAATTAGACAAGCTGAAGATTATGCTATAAATAATCCAAGTTCATTTTATGGCTTTTGGTTTTCAAATTTTATTCCATTAGTATATTTGGCAAATGGTGAAAAAATACTTTTTAAAAATTTGTTGGAACCAGATAGTGAATATGTAGAAATAGAAGATTTTCATACCCCAAAACAAATGTTAAAACTTATCGGAAAGGAATCAACATTTGGCGCCTTACCTCGAATTGGAAGGGAAAGCTTAAGAGAATGTCAATATAAGGCGGAAACAGGTTTTGAAGACACTCTTAAAAGTGGAGAGAAAAAGGCTTTAGCAGTTCTTGCTACTGGATCTGGCAAAACTTATCTTGCTTGTTTAGCTTCTTATCGTTTATTAAGTTATACTCCAGTAAATAGAGTATTATTTTTGGTAGACCGAAATAATTTGGCAAAACAAACAGAGAGTGAATTTAATATTTTTAATAGAACAGAAAATGGACATCCATTAAATTCGTTATATTCTATTAAGAGACTAAGAAAAAATGATGATATTAATGGTACGGTAGTTATATCAACAATTCAAAAACTATTTGCTGTTTTAACTGGTCAAAAGTTAATTGATGAGGATGATGATGAAAAAGATGATTATTTTAAAGACATTTCACAAGAGCAATCTATTGATTTAGGGGATGAATTATCTTTACCACCTGATTACTTTAAATTTATTGTAATAGATGAATGTCATAGATCTATTTATGGAAGATGGCAAGCAGTTTTAAATTATTTTAAGGATGCTGTAATACTTGGATTAACAGCAACGCCAACACCAGAAGCATATTCATTTTTCAATCATAATATTATTGAAAAATACACATATGAAGATTCGGTTATAGATGGTGTTAATGTACCTTTTAGAATTTATGATATTGAAACTAAAAGATCAACGCAAGGTGGTGTAATTGATAAAGAAACTTCAATAACTGAAATAATAAAGAAAACTAAAGAAGAAAATGCTTTTATCACAAATACGAACATTGTTTATTCGAATAAAGAACTTGATAAAACAGTTATCGATAGGAGTCAAATTCGCAAAGTATTGAGTGCTTATAGAGATGCTATATATACTGATTTATATCCTGATAGAGAAGAAAAATGGGAATATATTCCTAAGACATTGATTTTTGCAAAAAATGATAAACATGCTGACGAGATTCTTATAGCTGTTAAAGAAGTGTTTGGTGAAAAGTTTGAAAATAATTGTGTGCCAAACGGATTTGTTCAAAAAATTACATATTCAGCTGGAGATTCAAATCAATTAATTAGAAATTTTAGAGTTGAAAAAAAATTCCGTATCGCAATTACTGTAACATTAGTTGCAACTGGTACTGATGTAAAACCTCTTGAAGTTGTAATGTTTATGGCAGATGTTAAGTCAGATGTCCTTTATACACAAATGAAAGGGAGAGGATGTAGAACTATAAATAGTGATAAGCTTAAAGAAATTACACCTAATGCAAAATACAAGGAATGTTTTTACATAGTTGATGCTGTAGGTGTAACTAGTGCTGAAAAGAAAATCCCTAGAATAGGTGGTGAAAGACATAAAAAGATTTTGTTAAAAGATTTGCTTGAACATTTAAGTCATGGTGAGGTTTCTGATGAAAATTTAGTATTATTGAAAGACTACTGTTCAACAATAACAAATCGTTATGAAAATAATGCTTTGTTTGAAAGACACCTTGAAGAATTTATCACTACTTTTGGCTATTCACCGATTTACATTGCAGAAAAAATCAAAGATGCATTAGAATCAAATTCATTACCAGAATACTTAAGCCCATCAAATAATAATCAAGAAAGAATCAATTTAATATCGACTTTGATTAATAATAATGACGCTAAAAATAAGCTATTAGAGCTTCAAAAAGGATATTTTGTTTTTGCACCAGATAAACCTGATGAACTTATTTTTAGTGGATTTTCTATAGAAACAGCCAGAAAGTTCATTGATAATTTTGAAAAATATATTAACGAACACAAAGATAATATCGATGCCTTAAGAATTATTTATAATTCCGAGACAAAAACGATAACTTATTCAATGTTATGTGAATTACGAGATAAATTATTAGCATATGACAATCAATTTACGCCATACATTATTTGGAAAAATTATAAAAGACTTGATACTAATGGAAATGTTGACGAATTAGATCAAAAAAATAATTTAAATGCGTTAACTAACTTAATTCAACTAGTTAGATATGCTTATAAGAAAAACAATCGTTTGTTCAGCTTATTTGGCGTAAGTGCACAAAGATTTGAATTATATGTAGGTAGTACAAACCATTCCTTGACAGAAGAACAAAAAAATATAATGGCAAAAATTGCTGAATATATAGTTCAAGATGGAGCTATAGAAGCACGAGAATTAAATGATATAGATACAGATCTATGGAGAAAAGGAATAACAGCCTTTAGTCCAGTGGTCTTTGCATCTGAAATGCAGATGTTATCTAAATATATAATAGGAGCAAATTAACATGGCAAATGAACAAACTTTAATAAAAAAAGTAGATGGTATTGCTGATGTTTTAGCATCAGCAGGAGTAGGCTATACAGACTATCTCACCCAACTTACATACATTTTATTTTTAAAAATGGATGATGAGAAAGAAGCGTTGGGCCTAGGGAGCAAAATACCAGATGATTATAAGTGGAAAGATTTTTGCAATTTAAAAGGCGAAGATTTAGTTAATAAATATGAAAAAATTCTAAAGAAACTTTCTGAAGAACCTGGAACTATTGGAACAATTTTTACTAAGGCTCAAAATAAAATTGATAGACCAGTTCACCTCGAAAAGGTTATTGAATTAGTTAAAGCACAAAACTGGTATCTTATGGAGGGTGATTTTAAAGGTGCTTTATATGAATCAATTCTTGAAAAAAATGGACTTGATAAAAAGAGTGGCGCAGGACAATATTTCACTCCAAGACCTTTGATTAAAGCAATTGTAGATTGTGTTGATCCGAAAATAACAGAAACAGTTGCAGATCCTGCTTGTGGCACAGGGGGATTCCTTTTAGCTGCGTACGAACACATGAAAGGTCAAAGTAGAGAAATAGAAAAACAAAATTTTTTAAAAAAGCATGCATTCTTTGGAGCTGATAATACGTCACTTGTTGTAACTATGGCATCAATGAATCTTTATCTTCATGATATAGGTATTGATAAAAGTCCAATCGTTTGTCAAGATTCATTAATTGACAAATCTGATAAAATGTTTGATGTTATTTTAGCAAACCCACCTTTTGGTACTAGACCTCAAGGCAGCGTTGACGTTTCTGCAAACAGACCAGAATTTGAAAAAACATCAGATAATCAGGTTAATTTCTTACAACATATTATGTCTATTGTTAAAACAGGCGGTAGAGTTGGCGTTGTTTTACCAGATAGTGTTTTAACTGATTCTGGTGCAACTGAAAGAGTTAGAAAAAAACTAATGGAAGATTTTAATTTGCATACTATACTAAGACTTCCTACAGGTATTTTTTACGCAAATGGCGTTAAGACGAATGTTTTATTCTTTGAAAAAGGCAAACCAACAAAGGATATATGGGTTTATGATTATAGGACTGGTGTTCATCATACTTTAGTTCAAAACCCATTAAAGCGAAGCGATTTGGATGATTTTGTTGCATGTTATTCTGCTGCTCAATTTAATCAAAGACAAGAAACATATTCACAAAATAATCCAAATGGAAGATGGAGAAAATTCTCCATTGATGATATCAAAGATAAGGGTTATAGTTTAGATTTTAAATGGATAAAGATTGATGATGGATCAGAAAATCTTTCTATTGGTGACCTTTTAGCAGAATTAAAAGAAAAATCAAATAATATTTCAAACGCGGTTGCAGAATTGGAAAAATTATTAGGTGAGGTTGATAAATAATGGATATTGAAAAGATTAAACAAAAGATATTAGATCTTGCAATAAGAGGAAAACTTGTTCCCCAAAATCCAAATGATGAACCTGCATCTGTGTTAATTGATAAAATCAGAACTGAAAAGGAACAATTAATTAAAGAAGGAAAAATTAAGCCTTCAAAAAATGAATCTTATATCTATAAAGGTTCTGATAATTGTTATTATGAGAAAATAGGTAATACAATTAAAGATATAACTTCTGAAATTCCATTTGATATCCCTAACAACTGGATTTGGGTAAGACTAAAAATGGTTG
>CAVFIT010000010.1:0-11861 GCA_963622735.1 Phocaeicola dorei
AGATTGAGTAATTTTCTTCTTTATAATATTTAACATTTTCTCTTAATGAAGCAAAACTTCCGCTTGCAACAAAATCGGTAATTATTTGTGCATAGTTATCAATCCTTATCCATCTCCAGGAATCAGGAATATCAAAAGGTATTTCAGAAGAAATATTTTTAATCTTTCCACCTATTTTCTCATAATAACAATTATAGGAATTTATATCTTTGATATTGGTATATTTATCAATTAAGGAGGTATTTAATTTATGATTGATGAATTTTGTAAATTTTTGAAGAAGGAGGAAATGGCACAAAATACCATTCAAGTATACAAACAAACTATAGTAATGTTTTATGAATTATTTGATACTATAGATAGTACTAATCTTCTTGCTTTTAAAGGATATCTATTGGAAAGATTTAAACCGAAAACAGTCAATTTGAGAATCCAAGCAATAAACAAATATTTATCATTTTGCAAGAATGATGAATTGAAATTATCTGCTATTAAAATTCAACAAAAGCCTTTTCTAGAGAACGTGATAAGTAATGCTGATTATGTTTTCTTTAAAAATAAATTAAAAAAGGATGAGAAGTGGGAATGGTATTTCGTTGTTAGATTTTTAACTGCAACTGGAGCAAGGGTTAGTGAATTAATACAAATTAAAGTTGAGCATGTAAAAAATGGTTATATAGATATTTATTCTAAAGGTGGAAAAATAAGAAGAATTTATATACCATTAGCACTTCAAAAAGAGGCTTTGGACTGGTTTGAGCAAATATCTTTAGAAAGTGGATATATATTTCTTAATGCTAAAAAAGAAAGAATAACCACTAGAGGTATCTCACTTGGGTTAAAAAAATATGCAATTGAATATGGTATAAATCCAGATGTTGTATACCCTCATTCATTTAGGCATTTATTTGCAAAGAATTTTATTGAAAAATATAACGATATTTCATTTTTGGCTGATCTTATGGGACATGATAGTATAGAAACTACAAGAATATATTTAAGGAGAACATCAACTGAACAAAGAATAATCGTTGATAAAATAATTACATGGTAAAGATAAAATGTTTAATTAAATTATTAATTTCAAAAATGGCGTTTATACCATGAGTTGATAATTGCTTTTTAATTCTATAGTGTAAAAGTCAACAGGAATTTGTAGTAAAGGAACTGTAGAAAATAAGTTGGACCAAGTTCTATTGATTAAGTTAACCAACAGAACTTTTAAATGCCAACCTTTTCTTATATCTTTTATCTTGAAACCAAACTAGAAAAATTTTCTAGTTCTTTTATGAATTTTTCTGTAGAATATTCATTATTTAGCAAAAAGTGTAAAAGTCAATTAATCTTTTTAATAATCAAAACCATATAATTTTTATTGCATTAAATTCATTATTACATACTAAGTAAATAAAAATCGCATAATCTTGCTTTCATTTTATTTACTTGCAATTTTATGCGTTTATTATTATGTGTGTCTTATTGAAGAAATGGACATAATTTAGTAAAATTATTTTTGTATGTATTTGATTTTATACTATTACATAGTATGTTAAATATTCATAAGCGAATAAAAGAGGTATAAAAATGGGTTTTTTAGAAAAATTATTTAGAATTGATCAAACTGCTTTTAATAAGATTGAAAAAAAAGCAAGAGGAGTTTTTGATTATGAAGAAGAAATGGCTAAACTTTCTAATGAAGAATTACAAGCTAAGACTCCTTATTTTCAAAAGTTATTAAAAGAGAATCCTGATTTAACTCTTGATGATATCTTACCTGAAGCTTTTGCTGTTGCTAGAGAAGCTGCTAAAAGGGTTATTGGTCAATATCCATATCCTGTACAAGTATTTGGCGCTACAGTTTTAAATGAAGGCGATGTTGCTGAAATGAGAACTGGTGAAGGTAAAACATTAACTGCTACTATGGCTGTTTATTTAAATGCTTTATCTGGTAAAGGTGTTCATGTTGTTACAGTTAATGAATACTTAGCACAAAGAGATGCTGAATGGATGGGACAAGTTTATCGCTGGTTAGGTTTAACAGTTGGTGTTAACTTACGTGATAAAGATGTTAGAGGTAAGCAAGAAGCTTATAAATGTGATATTACATATACAACTAACTCTGAATTAGGCTTTGACTATTTAAGAGATAACATGGCTACAACTCCTGATAGAAGAGTCTTAAGAGGTTTAGCATATGCTGTAGTTGATGAAGCTGACTCTATTTTAATTGATGAATCTAGAACACCATTAATTATTTCTGGTGGTTCAGGTACAACTGCTAATTCATATTTAGTTGCAGATAGATTTGTTAAAGCTTTAAGAAAAGATAAAGATTTCACCTATGATATTAAAAAGAAAACTATTTCTTTAACAGATGAAGGTGTAAATAAAGTTCAACAATCATTTGGTATTGATAATTTATATTCTGCTCAATATAACGACTTAGTCCATAGAATTCACCAAGCTTTAAAAGCAAACTTTGTTATGAAAAAAGATGTTGAATATATGGTAGATGGTGATTCTATTCAACTTATTGACTCATTTACAGGTCGTGTTTTAAAAGGTAGAGAATACTCTGATGGTTTACAACAAGCTATTCAAGCTAAAGAACATGTTACTATTAAGCCTGAAACTGTCACAATGGCTACAATTACATATCAAAACTTCTTTAGATTATATGATAAGTTAAGTGGTATGACAGGTACTGCTAAAACTGAAGAAGAAGAATTTAGAAAAATCTACAACATGAGAGTTGTAGTTATCCCTACAAATAAACCTATCGCAAGAATTGATGCCCCTGATTATGTCTTCGCTTCTGAAAAAGCTAAATATAAACAATTATTAAAAGATGTTAGTGAAAGACATCAAAAAGGTCAACCTATTTTAATTGGTACACCTTCAGTTGAAAAAAGTGAAATTGTCGATGCATTATTAACTCAAGCCAATCTTCCTCATGAAGTATTAAATGCTAAAAACCACGCTAGAGAAGCCTCAATTATTGCTAAAGCTGGTGAAAAAGGTGCTATTACTATTGCTACAGATATGGCAGGTAGAGGTACTGATATTAAACTTTCAGATGAAGTTAAACAACTTGGTGGTTTAGCTGTTTTAGGTACAGAAAGACATGAAGCTAGACGTATTGATAACCAACTTAGAGGTAGAGCTGGTAGACAAGGTGATCCTGGTTTTTCTAGATTCTATGTTTCTATTGAAGATGAATTAATGAAAAGATTCGCTTCCAAGGCTTTATTTAAACAATTTGATAGTTTACAAGATGAATATTTAGAATCTAAAACTATGACAAATTTAATTACTAACGCTCAAAAGAAAGTTGAAGGTCAAAACTTTGATACAAGAAAGTCCTTACTTGATTATGATGATGTCTTATCTAAGCAAAGACAAATTATGTATGCAAGAAGAGATGATATTTTATATTCACCTTCTATTAAAGATGAAGTTCCTTCTTATTTCCAAAGATTTGTAGATTCTTCTATTAGTCAAGCTGAAAGAGTAGAAGATGGTGAAAAAGTTGTAGATGGAGCTACTTTATATAAAATCTTAGTTCCAAAATATATTCCAGAAGGTAGAATCAAAGCTGATGATATCGATGGTCTTTCTAAAGAAGATGTTAGTGAATATTTAATTACTTTATTAAAACACGACTATCAACTCAAAAGAAAAAATTGGTCTGAGGATTTAGCAAATTATGTTGAAAAGACTGTCGTATTACAAATGACAGATAAAAGTTGGACTCAACATATTGACCAAATGTCTAAATTAAGAGAAGCTATTTTCTTAAGATCTTATGCTAATACAAATCCTTTACAATCTTATACAAATGAAGGTTATCAAATGTTTGAAGATATGCAAAATAGAATTGCAAGTGATGTAACTAGTGGCTTATTTAGAGTTCAAGTTAGAGCTACTGCTCCAACTCAACAAGTTTCAGCTAACCCTGTTCCTAGTGCCCCTAGTGCCCCTGCACCTAATCCTGCCCCTGCCCCTGTTCCTGCTCCTTCTCAAGAAACAACTAATAATGTTCCTGGTGAAGAACCTAATAAGGATTAATTAAAATGAAAGAATTATACGAACTTAATAGTATTTATAATTCATATTCAACAAAGATAGACTCCATAAGGGGGTCTCTTTGACATTGGTAAAATTAAAGAAGAAATATCTAAATTAGAAGAACAAACTCAAGACCCTTCTTTTTGGTCTAATAGAAAAGAAGCGTCTAAAATAACTAGTAAGTTATCATCTTTACAAGATCAATTAGATTCTTATAATAAATTAATAGAAAAATACAATGAAATTGGAGAAAATCTTCAATTATTAAAACTAGAAAATGATTCTATGTTTCAACAAGAAACAGAAGATCTTTTAATTGAGTTTAAAAAATATTTAACTTCATTTGAAAATGAGATGTATTTATCAGGTGAGTATGATTTATCTAACGCTATATTAGAATTTCATCCTGGCGCTGGTGGTACTGAAGCTCATGACTGGGCTTTAATGCTTTTTAGAATGTATTCAAGATTTTGTGAATTACATCATTTTAAAATGGAAGTAATTAATTATCTAGTAGGTGAAGAAGCTGGAATAAGTAGCGCTACTATTTTAGTTAAAGGTAAACACGCTTTTGGTTTATTAAAATCTGAAAGAGGTGTTCATCGTTTAGTTAGAATATCTCCTTTTGATAGTTCTGGAAGTAGACATACTTCTTTTGCTAGTGTTAATGTTATGCCTGAATTTAACGATAATATAGATTTGAAAATAGAAGATAAAGATTTAAAAATAGATACATTTAGATCTCAAGGTGCTGGTGGTCAAAATGTTAATAAAACAGAATCAGCGGTTAGAATCACTCATATTCCTACAGGAATAGTGGCTTATTCTGAAGTTGAACGTTCTCAAATTCAAAATAGAGAACTGGCTATGAACTTGTTAAAAAGTAGAATTTTCCAAAGACTTGAAAGTCAAAGACAAGAAAAGCTTAGAGAGATTAATGGTGAGAAAAAAGATATTGAATGGGGATCTCAAATAAGATCATATGTATTTTGTCCTTATACTCTAGTAAAAGATCATAGAACTGATTATGAAGAAAAAGATGTTCAAAGAGTAATGGATGGATATTTAGATAATTTTATAGATGAGTATTTAAAACAGGAGTTTAAAAATGGAAACAAAAATAAAAAATAAGTATTCATTTACTAGCGCTTTTAATCAAATAAGACATGAATTTTCTAAAGAAAATAGAAAACTCGCTATTAAAAGATATTTAATGATCATATTTGGTACTGCTTTACTAGCTATAGGTACATCTTTTTTCTTAGTCCCTGCTAATATTGTTAGTGGTGGATCTACTGGTATTGGTATTGTTATTTCTGCTATAACTAAATTAGATGTTAATAATATAATTACAGTTCTACAAGTTTTCTTTTTTATATTAGGCTATATATTATTAGGTGCAGATTTTACTATTAAAACACTAATATCTACTGTACTATATCCTTGTTTTCTATATTTATTTACTTTTATTTATAATAAGTGCCCTATATTTCAAATGTCATATATAAATAGCGATAATTCTATTAATTTAGTTACTACTTTAATAGCTGGTGTAGCTGGAGGGGCATTTGTTGGACTTGCAGTAGGTTTTACTTTATCTGGAGGTGGATCTACAGGTGGTATTGATTGTGTTCCTATTTTTATTGCTAAGTTATTAAAAATAAGACCTTCAATTATGACTTTCCTTGTAGATTTTCTAGTTATTGTTTCTTCGTTATTTATTAATGATTTTACTTTGCTGTTAATTGGTGTATTTTCTGCTTATATATCTGCTCAAGTAATTAGTAAAACTCATATTTCTTCATATAATACTTATGTTGGATATATAGTTTCTTCTAACTGGGAAATTATTAATCAAAGTATTAATGAAAAATTAAAAAGAGGGACTACTTTATTTGATTGTGAAGGTGGTTATACAAATGAAAAAAGAAAGACAATCCAAGTCGTATTTACTTATGATGAATTATCTCAATTAGAAAAAATTGTATACGATGTAGATAAACGTGCTTTTTTAACAGTTTTATCTGCTACTCAAGTTATTGGTCTTGGTTTTGGTAAAGAATCAGATAAAGTTATTAAATCTACAAATGAAGTAGGTTTAGATAATGATAAAATTAATAATGATAATAAAGGAGAATAGGAATATGGAATATAATCAATTATTAAAATTAAAAGGTTTACAAGTAGAAAACGCTAATATAAGTAATGATGTATTAACTTTAGAATTTATTAAAAAAGTTTTATTTATTAAATCTAAAAAAGCAATTAATTTACACGCTAAAGAAAACATTTCTTCTATTGCTATTAAAGCTATTAATAATTCTAAATTGTCCAATGTTGAAATGTTAAATAATAACATTGTTAAATTAGAATTTGATAATGGTAGTAAATATAATTACACAGTTTCTTTTAAAGTAAAAAGCATTGATTAATTATGAATAAGATGTCTGAAAAAAATAAGAACTTATTTTCTACTATTTGTACTTGTGCGATTGGTATAAGCTTAGTTTTTACTATTGGTTATTTTACTGCTACAAGAGTAAATGAAAGTAAAAAGAATAGTTCTAATAATACATATACTGCTAAATTAGATGAAATATATTCTTATATGTACAATAACTGGTTATATGGTGGAACTAAAGAAGATTTACAAGAATATTTATGTAATCTAATGATTAAAGGTTTAATGGATGATAATGACGATCCATATACTTTTTATACATCTACAAAAGAAGCGCAAGGTTTAGATACTTCTGGTAGTGGTATTTATGGTTTTACAAGTTCTAATTATTCTATTAAAGTCGGTTCTACTAATTATGGTGGTAAAAAAATAATTAATTTATATGATGGAACATTTAAAAAAGCAGGCTTTCAAGTCGGCGATGTTTTAATAGCTGCTAAAAAAGCAAATCAAAGTGAATATACATATTTTCAAGACTATTCACCTTCTTCTTTTTCATCTATTTGTTCTCCTTATGATGATAAAAAAGAAACATCAGTTAGTTTTAAATATGTAAGAGATAATCAAATATATGAATTAGATGCTAAACTTGGAGATTATTCTGAAGTCCCTGTTAGTGTAGTTTCTAGTTCTAGTTCTTCTAAGACTTTGGGTTTATCCATTTCTACTTTTTTAGGTGATTCTAATTCAGGATATCCTGCTTCTTTACTAGAAAAATATATAGATCAATATCTTAATGAATATGGTACTATTGAAAATTTAGTATTAGATTGTAGAGATAATGGTGGAGGATATATAGATCAAGCTTATAATATGGCGTGTCTATTTCTTCCTAAAGGAAGTGTAGTTTATCAAATAGGTGATAAAAGTGGAAATATTACAAGCACTTATAAAAATGATTCTAATCCTAAATACGATACTTCAAAAGTTAAAAATATTAAGATCATATTAAATGGAAATTCAGCTTCTGCTACAGAATTATTTACAAAAGCTTTAAAAGATAATTCTAGATGTACTGTTTATGGTTCTCAATCTTATGGAAAAGGCATAGGTCAAAGCGTAATTAGTTTACAAAATGGTGGAGTTTTAAGAATTACTACCATGAAAGTATATGGCCCTAATGGGGATAGTATTCATCAAATTGGAATTACCCCTGATGTTAAAGTAGATGATTTTAATAAATACGCTACAAATTTAGTTAATGCTTGTTTTGTAAGTGAAGATAATACTTATGATAGTGGTTATCGTTTAACATATGCCCAAGAGACTAATGTTATTGATTCTATTAAAAGAATAGATTCTTCTATTACTAGTAATTCATATACAGATGTAGTAAGTGCGTTTCAAACTAGAAATGGATTAAATGTAAATGGAGTATATGATTCATATACTTTATATATGACATATAAATATAATTTAGATGAGTATTATAATGGATATAATAAGCTTTATAATGATGTATATAATGGATTAATATAATGAGACATAAAAAAGAATATGTACCTTTTAAAATAGAATCTTCTTATAAGCCTACAGGTGATCAACCTAACGCGATAGAAAAATTAGTAGAAGGATTAAATCAAAATAAAAAAGTGCAAGTATTATTAGGTGCTACTGGTACTGGTAAGACTTTTACTATGGCTAATGTTATTTTCAAAAGCCAACGTCCAGCTTTAGTATTAGTTCATAATAAAACATTAGCAAGTCAGTTATATGGTGAATTTAAAGAATTGTTTCCTAATAATAGAGTAGAATATTTTATTTCAAACTTTGATTTTTATCGTCCAGAAGCTTATCTTCCTAAAACTGATACATATATTGAAAAAGAAGCGGTAATTAACCAAGAAATTGAAATGATGAGATCTAGTGCAGTAAATAGTATCTTATCTAGAAAAGACACTATAGTTGTAGCTAGTGTAGCTTCAATTTTTGGTCTTACTGATCCTGATGAATATTCTAATTTAACTGTCGATTTTAGAAAAGGTGAAAAAATTGATATAAAAGATATACAAGCTAGATTAGTTGATGCTCAATATTCTAGAAATAATATGTCATTAACTCCTGGTACTTTTAGACTTCAAGGTGAAATGTTAGAAATCGCTCCTTTTAATTTAGGTGAATATTGTTTAAGAATCTATATAGATTTTGATTCTAATATTGAAGAGATTACTCAAGTTAAATTAACTACAGGTGAATTTGTCGCTTCTTTAGAATATGTTATGGTATTCCCAGCAGATGAACATGCTTCTAGTTATGCAAAAATCAAAGAAGCTTGTAAATTAATAAAAGAAGAATTAACTGAGCGTTTACATGAATTTAATCAAGAAGGTAAATTACTTGAAGAAGAAAGATTAGATCAAAGAACAAGACATGATATTGAATCGTTAGAAGAATTTGGAATTTGTCCTGGTATTGAAAATTATTCACGTCATATTGAAAAAAGAAAAAAGGGCGAACCTCCATTTTGCTTACTAGATTATTTAGATGATGATTATATTATTTTTGTTGATGAATCTCATGTTACTTTACCTCAAATTCATGGTATGTTTAATGGAGATCAAGCTAGAAAACAAGTTCTAGTAGATTATGGTTTTAGATTACCTTCAGCTTTAGATAATCGACCTTTAAAGTTTGAAGAGTTTTATTCTAAAGTAAAAAATATGATATGTACTTCTGCTACACCTTCTGATTTTGAAATTCAAGAAGCTAATGGATATGTAGAACAAATTATTAGACCTACAGGTTTACTTGATCCTATTATAGAAGTTAGATCTAATAAAAATAATCCTGTTTATGATTTATTAAATGAAATAGAAAAAAGAATTGAATTAAATCAAAGGGTATTAGTATGTACTTTAACTATTAATGATGCAGAAAATCTAACTGATTTTTTAAAACAAAAAGGTGTTAAGGTTGCATATTTACAACATGAAATTAAGACTTTAGAAAGAACAGAAATTATTTATAAATTAAGAAAAGGTGAATATGATGTTGTTGTTGGTATCAATTTACTTAGAGAAGGTCTTGATATTCCTGAAGTCACTTTAATTGGTATTTTAGATGCTGATAAAGAAGGATTTTTACGTTCAACTAAATCTTTAATTCAATTAGTTGGTAGAGCTGCTAGAAATAGTGAAGGTAAAGTAATAATGTATGCTGATAGTATTACTAAATCCATGCAAGAAACTATCGATGAAACAACAAGAAGAAGAAATATTCAAATTAAATATAATCAAGAACATAATATTACACCTAAAACAATTATTAAACCTATAGTTGAACCAGTTAGAATGATTTCTAAAAAGAATACTAAGATAGAAAAACCTTTAGGAAAACTTACAAGAAACGAAAAATTAAAATTAATAAGTGAGCTTGAAAAGAATATGAAAAAAGCCGCTAGTGAACTTGATTTTGAACAAGCTGCTTTACTTAGAGATGAGATATTAGAATTAAAGGCTGATAATTAAAAAACGGTTACATTTTGCATTAAATTGAATTTAATGTATAATAATCAAGCGTGCTTTTATGTGCTTATAATTTTAAATTAAATGACTAACAATAGTTTAACTATAACTGGTACTAGGGAAATAGGACTAATCTTAAAAGAAAAGAACAAAGGATTCAAGGTAAAAAACTATTTATTTTGGAAACAATTTTGTGACTTTGCTCTAGCCTTTTTACTTGTCATTTTATTGTCTTGGTTATTAATAATAATCGCAATATGTGTAAAATGTACATCTAAAGGGCCTGTTATTTATAAGCATAAAAGACTAGGTCAATATGGTAAAGTTATTGATGTATATAAATTTAGAACTATGAAAATTGACCATTTGATATTAGAAGAAGTGTTAAATGATCAACAATTATTAGAATATCAAACAGAATTTAAAATTGTTAATGATCCACGTATTACTAAATTTGGAAAAATATTAAGAAAAACAAGTTTAGATGAATTACCTCAAATATTTAATATTTTAAAAGGTAATATGTCATTTGTAGGTCCTAGACCTGTAGTTGATAGAGAAATTAAGTTATATTATCAAAGAACTTCTAAAATATTATTACAAGTAAAACCTGGTTTAACTGGATATTGGCAAGCATATGCTAGAAATGACGCTACATATTCATCAGGTCAACGTCAACAAATGGAATTATTTTATTGTTCGAATAGAAATTTCTGGTTCGATACAAAAATATTTTTTAAAACTTTTTCTAGAGTCTTATCTAGAAAAGGCGCTGAATAATAATTATAGAAATGGCGCTTTTTGTCTAAAAATGACAAATAAAAATAAATATATTATAATAATGAATGTTATCAATGCATCTGTTGATTAAGGAGATTTAAATTTATGAAAAAAGTAAAAAAATTAGTTATTCCTGCTGCTGGTTTAGGAACAAGATTTTTACCAGCTACTAAAGCATTACCTAAAGAAATGCTTCCTATTGTAGATACACCTGCAATTCACTATATTGTTAAAGAAGCTATCGATGCTGGTATTGAAGATATTATTATTATCACAAATGAAACTAAGCATGTAATGGAAAATTATTTTGATGTTAATTTTGAATTAGAAACACGTTTACGTCAATCTGGTAAAGATAAATTAGCAAATCAAGTTAATGATATTGCTCATATGGCTAATGTTTATTATGTTAGACAAAAAGAGCCTAAAGGCTTAGGTCATGCTATATTATGTGCAAAATCATTTATAGGTGATGAACCTTTTGGAGTTATTTTAGGTGATGATTTAGTTGTTTCTAATAAACCTGCTTTAGGACAATTAATCGATGCATATAATAAAACAGGAACTTCTATTTTAGGTGTACAAAAAGTACCTCATGATCAAACATATAAATACGGAATTATTAAACCAGTATTAGGTGAAGATGATGGTAAATTAATCCAAGTTGAAGATTTTGTTGAAAAACCTAAAGTTGAAAACGCACCTTCTGACTATGCAGTTTTAGGTAGATATGTTTTAACTCCAGATATCTTTGATGCTTTAGTAAATACTAAACCTGGTGTTGGGGGAGAAATCCAATTAACAGATGCTATTAAAGCTACTATGAATCATTCTAAGTTATACGCTTATAATTTTGATGGTCAAAGATATGATACAGGAGATAAATTTGGTTATATGAAAGCCTGTATTGATTTTTCGTTAAAAAATCCTGAAACCGCTGATAAAGTTAAACAATACATTATCGATTTAGCAAAAGATTTAAAATAATCTAGTATTAACACTTCAAACTAATCGCTTGGAGTGTTTTTAATTTTTTTAAAATTGATTAAAAATAGATTAAATATGAACTATTATATATTTTTGTGCTT
>CAVFIT010000011.1:0-369 GCA_963622735.1 Phocaeicola dorei
TTCTGAGTTGCACCGTGGCTATTACATTAAAACATCCTTATGTGGTGTTGGCATTTTTCTTTCTCTTTATTTTATTAAGATAAAATAGTATTTAGTTTTGAAAATTATTGATATTGTATTAAAATTAGATGAGGTATTTTAAAATGGATTTTAATATTTTAGATTATGGTGCTAATAAAGACTTACCTAATAATAGTCTTTTTATTCAAAAAGCTATAGATGATTGTTATAAACATAATGGAGGAAGAGTTATTATTCCTAGTGGATTTACTTTCTATACTGGCTCTATAGTTTTAAAATCTAATGTTGAATTACATTTAGAAAATAATTCATGTTTAAAAGCTAGTGAAAATATAAAAGATTTTAATT
>CAVFIT010000011.1:379-10171 GCA_963622735.1 Phocaeicola dorei
TTTAATAAAAAAATAAATTATGATGAAAAATTACTAGTTCCTTCTTATGAAGATTGTGAATATAATGGTATGCCTTATCTTTTTTTAGTGTATGCTAAAGATGAAACAAATATTTCTATTACAGGACAAGGTAAAATAGATGGGAATGAGCATATATTTTATGGTAAACAAGATCAATATCAAATTGATGGACGCTTTTATCCAAGAATGCCACTAGTATTTTTAGAAAATATTACTAATTTAATAGTAAAAGATGTCACTTTACAAAATTCAGCATTTTGGACTTTACATATGCTTGGATGTAAAGATGTTGAGATTAATTCAATTAAGATATTGAATAATTTAAAAATGGTAAATTGTGATGGAATTGATCCTGATCATTGTCAAAATGTAAGAATATCAAATTGCTATATTCATACTTGTGATGACGCTATAGTATTTAAAAACACCCAAAGTGGTATTAAATATGGAGATTGTAAAAACATATGTGTTTCAAATTGTAATTTAGTTACTACTTCAGGGGCTATTAAATTTGGTTCTGAATCATGGAATGATTTTAAAAACATTATTGTTACTAATTGTAATATATTTGATTCTAATAGAGGAATTACTATTCAACTTAGAGATAAAGGAAATATAGAAAATTGCATATTTTCAAATATAAATTTAGATACAAGAATATTTTCAAAGACTCAATATTGGGGAGCAAGTGAAATAATATGTATAACCGCTATTAAAAGATTTGAAAATACTAGTGTAGGTCATATTAAGAATTTAACATTTTCTAATATCAATGGATCTAGTGAAAACGGAATTATGATATATGGTGAGCCAACTTATTCTACTTCTAATATAAGTGATATTTATTTTGATAATATCAATTTAAAAATATCAAATAAATCTAAATGGCCTAAAAATATAAAAGATATACGCCCTACATATCATGAAAATTTAATTAAAGACAAATTAAATGTTTTATATATAATTAATTCTTCAAATATAGAATTTAATAGATTAAAATATGAAATAGATGATAATATTAAAAACGAATTAGGTGATATATTTAGTTTAATTAATTCAACTAATATTCAAATAAATAGGAAGGAATATAAATAATGAATTATTCAGATAAAGTTATAGAATTATTAAAAACATCATATTCTCAATTTCATTCTTGTAAGAATATATGTGCTATATTACAAGAAAATGGATTTATTAATCTTGATGAAAAAGATAATTATAAATTAGAAGAGGGAAAAAACTATTTTGTTACTAGAAATTTATCTAGTGTTATAGCTTTTAAAATTCCAAGTAAAATTAACGATTTATCTTTTTTAATTACTGCATCTCATACAGATTCACCTACATTTAAATTAAAACCTAATCCAGTTATTAAAATTAACAATTTAACTTTATTAAATGTAGAACCATATGGTGGAATGATTAATTCAACCTGGTTAGATAGACCTTTATCACTAGGTGGAAGAATTATAGTTAAATCTAAAAGTATGTTAGATCAAAGAATAGTAAATATAGATAAAAACTTATTAACTATTAATAATTTATGTATTCATATGAATAGAGAAGTAAATACTGGCTATCATTTTAATAACGCTAAAGATATGCTTCCTATTATTTCATCTGATGAAAACTTTGATTTTAATGCTTTTATTAAAAAAGAATTAAATATCAAAGATGATGAAGAAATTTTAAGTTTTGATTTATATTTATATGTAAGAGAATTACCTAGTTTATGTGGGGCTAATTCAGAATTTGTATTATCTCCTAGATTAGATGATTTATCCTCTTCATATTCTTCTTTACTAGGTTTTGTTGATGCTAAATCAAGTTCAAAAATATTAATATATTCTTCTTTTGATAATGAAGAAGTAGGATCATTAACTAGACAAGGCGCTAATTCAACATTTTTAAAAGATACATTACAAAGAATTGTTACTAATTTTAAATCAAATGATGATGATTATCAAAAAAGCATTGCTAATTCAGTATTAATAAGTATAGATAACGCACATGCAAATCATCCTAATCACATGGAAGTATCAGATAAAACTACCTCTGTTTTATTAAATAAAGGTATTGTAATTAAATATAACGCTAATCAATCGTATACATCAGATTCTTTATCTAGTAGTATTGTTAAATATGTTTGTAAATCAAATAATTTAAATTATCAAGAATATACTAATAGAAGTGATTTAAGAGGAGGATCTACACTAGGAAATATTTCTAATAGTGAAGTAAGTTTAATATCTTGTGATATTGGTATAGGCCAACTTGCAATGCATTCATCTATGGAAATGTGTGGATATTATGATATAGAGGATATGGCAAACTTTGTAAAAGGTTTTTATCAATCTAATTTAAAATTAAAAGAAAATAAAGTTATCTTCGACTAATTTAAGTACATATTATAAAGTGAATTTTTATAGTTTGACTAGGAAGCTAGAAAAGACTAAAAGATTCACTTTATTTTTTATAAAGATTTTTAAAATAAATTGATTGATAAAATCATACTAGATTGATAAAATTTATTTTATAAATTACATTTTAAAAATTATCTTATGGTTTTTTTAATTAATAGGGGGATATTATGATTACAAAACAAGATATTTTACAAAAGGCTATCGATGAAAAAGTAAATTATATTAGATTACAATTTACAGACATGTTAGGCACTATTAAAGCAGTTGAAATTCCTGCTTCTAAATTAGAAGATGCATTAGATGGTAAGATTATGTTTGATGGTTCTTCTATTGAAGGCTTTGTAAGAATTAAAGAAGCAGATATGTATTTAAGACCAGATTTATCTACATGGATGGTACTGACATTTGAAGATAGTAAATATGGTAAAGTTGCTAGATTAATTTGTGATGTATATAACACCAAAGGTGAACCATTTGAAGGAGATCCTAGATTTATTTTAAAAAAGGTGATTTTAAAAATGCGTCAAATGGGCTTTCAAGACTTAAATATAGGTTTTGAACCTGAATTTTTCCTATTCAAGATGGATGGAAATGGAAATCCTATATTACAACCAAATGACAATGGTAGTTATTTTGATTTATCGCCTTTAGATGGATCTGAATATATTAGAAGAGAAATATGTTTAGAACTAGAAAAACTTGGTTTTGTAGTCCAAACAGCTCATCATGAAGTTGCTCAAGGACAAAACGAAATTAATTTTAAATTTGCAGATGTATTACATGCTTGCGATAATGTTCAAACATTTAAACAAGTAGTAAAAGTAATTGCTAGAAGAAATGGGTTTTATGCAACATTTATGCCTAAACCTATTGCATCTATTAATGGATCTGGTATGCATACTAATTGTTCATTAACTGATTCAAAAGGTAATAATATTTTCTATGATGAAAATGACAGTATGCAATTATCATTAATTTGTAGAAAATGGATAACTGGTATTTTAAATCATGCAAGAGGGTTAGCAGCATTAACTAATCCAAGCGTTAATTCATATAAAAGATTAATTCCAGGCTATGAAGCGCCTTGTTATGCTTGTTGGTCTGATGCTAATAGATCTTCTATGATAAGAATACCTGCTATTAGAGGAAGTGCTACTAGAACTGAATTAAGAAATGTAGATTGTATGGCAAATCCTTATTTAGCATTAGCATGTATTTTAGCTTGTGGACTTGATGGTATTAAAAATGTTGATAAAAAGGATTTAATTCCACCAGTTTATGATAATATTTTTACTTTAACTAGAGAACAAAGAGAATTAAAAGGAATTGAAAATCTACCTGAAAATCTAAAAGACGCTATAAAAGAGCTTAAAAAAGATGAATTAATTCAAAAGACTTTAGGTAAACATACTTACGAAAAATATGTTGAAGCTAAAACAATAGAATGGGATCAATATAGAGTATTAATATCTAATTGGGAAATTAAACAATATTTATAAAAAGGAGTTAAGATGAAATCATTATTACTTGTAGTAGATTATCAAAATGACTTTGTAGATGGTTCATTAGGCTTTAAAAAAGCTCAAGACATCTATCAAAATGTTAAATCTAAAATATTAAAATATGAAGAAAACAATGACGATGTAATATTTACTGCTGATACACATTCTAAAAATTATTCAAAAACAATAGAAGGTAAATATCTTCCTGTTCCTCATTGTATAGAAAACACAAAAGGTCATGATTTTTATAAAGATATTCAACAAATTTCTGAAAAACATTTAGTGTTAAAAAAGGATACATTTCCTTGTAGTCAATTGTTTTATACTTTAAAAGATAATTTATATGAAAAAATAGAAGTAATTGGGGTGGTTACTAATATATGCGTTTTATCTAATGCGATAGTATTAAAATCCATATTTCCTAACACACCTATTATAGTAGATAGTTCTTGCTGTGCTTCTAATGATGAAAAACTAGAACAAGAAGCTTATGATATATTAAAAAATTTAATGATAGAAGTTATCTAATAGATATAATTTCTATCATTTTTTATATTAAAGTAAAACAAAAACGAGCCATACTAGCTCGTTTTTAAAAATGGTGATCCATTGGCGATTCGAACGCCAGACCCCTTGATTAAAAGTCAAGTGCTCTACCGGCTGAGCTAATGGATCAAAGCTTATTTATTGGCTGGGGCAACTGGATTCGAACCAGTGCATATCAGAGTCAAAGTCTGATGCCTTACCGCTTGGCTATGCCCCAACAATAAGTGGTGGGCGAGAGTGGAGTCGAACCACTGAACCAAAAGGAACGGATTTACAGTCCGTCGCGTTTAGCCTCTTCGCTACTCGCCCATTCAGATCTGCCACACTTTTATAAATGGTGGACGTTACAGGGCTCGAACCTGTGACCCCCGCCGTGTAAAGGCGATGCTCTCCCAGCTGAGCTAAACGTCCTTCTAAAAGCGCCTTTATAATAATATCAAGTTAGCGCCTAATAGTCAACATATTTTGTTAAATATTTTAAGGATTTTTAAATGTGGGCATATTTGTCCAATCAGAGTTTTTCTAACTGGTTTAATTATTATAGTATATTTTTAGAAAATATAGTATAATTTTTTCGTTAAAAAAGGAAAAATTATGGCATTTATTGAAGTTAAAAATATGTGCAAAGATTATGGCACTTCTAAAAATGTAGTTCATGCATTAAAAAATGCTAGTTTTAATATTAATAAAGGTGAATTTGTTGTTATATTAGGGGCATCAGGTGCAGGTAAATCAACTTTGTTAAATTTATTAGGTGGCATGGATTCTATTACTAGTGGTGATTATATTATTGATGGTAAAAACATCGGTAAAGCTAGTGCTAAACAATTAGAAGATTTTAGAAGATATGACATTGGATTTGTTTTTCAATTTTATAATTTAATGAGCAATTTAACTGCTTATGAAAATGTCGCTTTAGCTAGTTCTATAGTAAAAAATCCTTTATCAAGTGAAGAGGCTATTAAAGAAGTCGGTTTAGAAAATAGAATTAATAATTATCCTTGTCAATTATCTGGTGGGGAACAGCAAAGAGTTTCTATTGCTAGAGCTATAGTAAAAAATCCTAAGTTATTATTATGTGATGAACCTACTGGTGCGCTTGATTCTAAAACTGGTACTAGTATTATTAAGCTTTTATATTCTTTATCTAGTAAATTAAAAACAACAGTTATTATTGTTACTCATAATTCTTCTTTAGCAAATATCGCTACAAGATTAATTAGAATTCAAGATGGGGAAATTATTGAAAATAAGAAATTCCCAAGAAAGAAAGATATTTCAAATATTGTATGGTAAATAGAAATTTGAAAGAGTTACTATTTAAAGAATTAGTAAGAAATATTAAACAAAACATTAAACAATATCTTTCTATTATAGCTATTTCTTTTTTAGCTATTTGTCTTTTTGCTGGGTTAACTTCTAATGCTTATAATCTAAAAGCAAGACAAGATAATTTATATGCTGAGACTAATTTTGGTGATGTTTATGTAACTACTACTAATTTAACTAGCTCTGATAAAACTAACTTAACCGCTTTAAAAGAAGATAGTAGTTTAGCTATATCTAATATGGAAGAAAGACTTTATTATACAGCTAGTATTGTAACTAATGATAATAAAGTATATTCTTCTTCAGAAAAATCTACTTATATAATTGGTCATAAAGAGTCTGTTCCTAGTATTTCTAAACCAAAAATTAGTCAAGGTAATCCAGGTTTTTTAATTATGGAATCTTATGCTAAGGCTAATAATGTTAATATTGGAGATACTATAAATATTAAAATTAATAACTTGTTTGTTGAAATGTTACCAACTATTATTGATCAAATTAAACAAAAATATCCTTCAATTACAATTACTGTAGATCAAATTAAGGAAATATTTAATCAATATATTAAAGATGGGAAAGAAAATGTTTTATTTGAAGATAATATAATTCTTCCTTTTAATGTAACTGGTATTATGTATCATCCTGAAGGGGTACAATCTAGTAAGTTTTCAACTAGTGTTATTGATACTAGCTTTGATGTAATAAGTGATTCTTTTTATGATGTGATAGAGCAAAATTATAATATTGATAAATCTATTTTAAAAAATTTTACAAATGAAATAAAAAATGGAATTAGTTCTAGTATTGGTTATTTAACTAATCAATACGTTATTAAAACAGATAAACCTCAAGAAGTTATTGATAAAGTATATCAATATTATCAAACTAAAGAATCTAATAACTTAATTATTGCATGTAAAAAAGAGTCTTTAGCAAGTTATCAAGCTTTAAATCAAGATGTAACTCAAGCTATGCAATTAACTTATGTTTTCCCACTTATTTTCTTCTTAGTTTCTATTTTAATTATTCTTACTACATTATCACAAATGATAATTAAATCAAGATCTCAAATAGGTATTTTAAAAGCTATAGGTGTGCCTAAAAAATCAATATATATACATTATATTTTATATGGTGTAGTACTTTGCTTTATTGGTGGTTTATTAGGCTTTATTATAGGTCCATTACTTATTCCTCAAGTAATGGGAGTTAAATATAATATGTTATGGGATTTACCTTTGTTATTCCCATCATTTTTCCACGGTGTTACTTTTTTAGCTATATTTGTTATGATTTTATTAGCAGGGATTTGTTCTTTTGCTGTTTCATATAATGTCATTAAAGAAAAACCAGTAGATACTTTACATCAAAAAGCTAGTAAACCTAGTAAAAAAGTTTCTAATAAGAATTCTTTATATTCAAAATTAACTAGTATTGAATTTAGAATGGCTATTAGAAATATATTTAAAAACAAAGTTAAAACCATAATGGTTATATTAGGTATGCTAGGTTGTACTGCATTAATGGTATCTGGATTTGGTATTATGGATACTTTAAATCACGATGTTGATTTAGATATGCAAGTTAATAGACAAATGGATATAGTTGCTATTCCTTATACATATTCAACTGATTTATTTAATAAAATATCTTCAGATGAAGAAGTAGAAAAAATAGAAGAAACTACCTCATATCCAGTTAATATTTCCTATGAAAGTAATGTAGATACTACTATGTATTTAGTAAATCCTTCTTCTTACTATATTAAAGTGCCTTATAATATTGATAATGGAATTAGTATAGATAAGTCTAACGCTAGTAAATTAAATGTAAAATTAAATGATGAAGTTAAATTATTAATTAATGGGAAAATGTATACTAGAAAAGTCACATCTATATTTGAGTCTAGTATTTTCCATGGTATTGTTGATGTTTATTCTTCTTATACTGATATTAAGTTTACACCTAGTCAATATGTAATTAATCTTAAAACAGGAGTTGATATTGATACATATGCTAAAAAATTATCTTCTTCTTATCCAGACACTTTTAAAAGTGTAAGAACTATTAACGATTATTATAAAGACGCTAATAATTTATTATCATCAATTGCGCTTATGACTAATGTAGTTAAAACTTTTGCTATTTTATTATGTATAGTTGTTATTTATAATCTAACAAGTTTAAATGTAGCAGAACGTACTAGAGATATTGCCACATTAAAAGTCTTAGGTTTCCATTTTAAAGAAATATCTAAGACTTTGACATTTGAGATTGGTATTGATTCACTTATTGGTTCATTAATTGGTATGTTTGTTGGTTATCCATTAACTGTATTAATAATGGCAGTTAATAAAACAGATTTATTAACATTTATCTATCATATTAATTGGTATACATATTTAATTGGATTTGCAATTTCATTTATAACAAGTATAGTTGTATCTTGTATTTTAAATTTAAAAGCTAAAAAAATTAATATGGCTGAATCATTAAAAAGTGTAGAATAGTTTATTTTCTTTTAAAAGAGAATAAACTTTTCTTTTGATAATCATTTACTGTATAAGATAGTACTTTATAACCAGTTTTATTAATACCTTCTACTAATTTATTAATATCTATATCATCTTGCTTACTAATTATTGTAGTTTGATTTTTGCTTGCAGAAGAGCTTACTTTTTTAACATCTAATAATTTTCTAACTTCGTTATTAACATGTTCTTCACACATACTACATCTCATTCCATCTATTTTTAATACTATTTCTTTCATATTAACTCCTTTATTTACATATAAAGTTTAGTTTAGTAGATATTAATTATCAAATGATATGCTTAAAGTTTAATTATTGTTTTTCTAAGTCCTTTTGGATAATTATTTTTACATCTATTACCTTTTTTAGAAGTAAAAGATATATTTAAATTGTTATAACTAATTAAATATGTACCGTCTTTTTTTGGATTATCTATTTTTATTTCCTCACCTTTTATATATGAAATAGCTTGATCTAAATTTAGTTTTATAGAATTAGTAGAATCTAAATATCTAGCATAATTATGATCTAAATCTATTTTAGCGTATTTACTATTGTCTTTTATTTTGACACCTATTTTAGAAGATTTAAGTCTTAATAATGAATTAGTGAATGTAGTTAATCCATATAAAGTATTATTATATTCAAATTCATATAGATTATTTTCTTTATTAAATTTAGAACCTTTTAAATTAAATGTAGATGGAATTATATTACCTTTTCTTTTTAATAAGGAAATAAAATGACCTTCACCTTTATATAAACAAGGGAATAAATGAATAGATCCTTTTAATGTACCTGGATAATATGTATCTAACATATTAAATTCTTGCATTTCAAAATCAGGATGATTATTTAAAAATAAGGATAATCTATCTTCGTCTTCTTGTTTTAAATAGGAACATGTTGAATATATTAAATTTCCACCTTCTTTTAATAGTAGACTTGCTGTATGTAATAAATCATCTTGAATAGGTAATAACTTATTAACTTTTTCTATAGACCAGTCTTCTTCCATTTTTTCTTCTTTTCTAAACATTCCATTTCCTGAACATGGCGCATCTAAAATAACTACATCAAACATAGAAGGGTAAATATCAATAAAATAACTAGGAGGATAGTTTGTAACCACCACATTACCTAGGCCTAGTCTTTCTATATTTTTACTAAGTTCTATACTTCTTGAAGTAGAATAGTCATTAGCGATTATTAAATCGTTTGGATGAGAAATAGCATAGGCTATAGTTTTACCCCCAGGTGCAGCACACATATCTAAGACAAATCTTTTATAGGAATTATCAATTAATGTAGAAATAATAACTCCAGCAGGATCACATATATATAATCCACCTAGTTCATGAAGAATTGATTTACCTAAGCTAATTTTATCTTGATCATATCTAAATAAATATGGAATATGTTCATCTTGTATAAAATC
>CAVFIT010000012.1:0-9964 GCA_963622735.1 Phocaeicola dorei
AGCTAAAACATCATTTACATAAAAAGAATTATCCTCAATAGATTTATTAATTAAACTAGATAAAATATATGGCTTATTTGCTAACCCTAGCGCTAAATGATTATATCTATTATTACCAGGTTGAAAAGAATTTAAGCCTATAGGTTTACCATAACAAATTAAATTTGAATAAGGATAAGAGGCAAACAAATAGTCCAAATTAGGTTTATAAGCACTATTAATAGGGTTATTCTTATTAGAATAACTAATTCCATATCCAGATAAATTCAATAAGACTACTTTATTTGACATAATTATAATACTGCTTTAGAAGATGTATCTTGTTTAAACATTTTCATTACTACCCTAGTAAAAGGCATATTTAACAAAGTGTTATAAACTGTTGCTTTTTTATTATATGTTTTATATTTTAAATCTGAATCTTTTTGAAAATCTTTAAAATAATCAGCTTCTTGTTGAGATATATATTTACCTAATCTTTTATCTTCTTTAAAAACTTTGTATAAAAACAAAGCTGAAAAGTCAATCATATTTTTGTATTGAGCTCTACCAGTAGAATCTAAATTTTCTAAATCTTCATAATATTGTTCCATCTTATCAATAGATTCTTTTTCAAAGCGAAGACCTTTAGTATATAAAAATTTAACTTTTTCAATTAATTTTTTACCTCTCTCTTTTTCATAAGATAATAATTTTTCTAACTCAGCATCAACTTTAGGTGATTGTTTTTTTAATAAGAAAAAGAAAAATAAGCCTGAAATAAAAGATAAGACAAGTAAACAAGCGATAACAATAACAATAACTAACCAAGGATTCATTATTTAATACTCCTATATATAATATTTTAAACTAAAAGCATTATAAACTAAAGCATTAATATTAATTTTAGTGATATACTAAATATATGGAAAACATAGGAATTATATTAATCGCAGGATCTTCTACAAGATTAATAAAAGATATATCAGTAAAAAAACAATTTTATAAATTAAATAATAAAGAATCTTTTTTATATTCTTTAGAAACTTTTATAAATTCTAAATTATTTAAAAAAATTTATTTAACAATAGATAAAGATGACCAAGAATTAGTTAATTCCATATTAAAAAGACAAAACTATAACTTTGATATAAAAATAGTATATGGTGGAGATAATAGACTTATTTCAACTTTTAACACTTTAAAAGCTGTAAAAGAAGATAATCTTACTTCTAGTTATGTATTTATTCATGATGGTGCTAGACCTTGTGTTAGTATAGATTTATTAAATAGACTTTATAATCAAGTAATTAAAACAAATTCAGCTATACCTTATCTTGATATCTATAATTCAATGTATTCTATTAAAGATAATACCTATGTTCAAAGAAAAGACTTTATTCAAATACAAACTCCACAAGTATTTTCTTTTGATCTTATATATAATTCGTATTTAAACATAGATTTATCAAATACATCTTTTTTAGATGAAGGAAGTGTATTAAAATATAATAATGAAGATATAAGTTTTGTTAAAGGTGATTTATTTAACATCAAACTAACAGATATATCTAGTTTAAAATTAATAGAAAGATTAATAAAATGACACAAGAAGAAGTTAAAAACGTTCATCCAATAAATTCAAGAGTTAATGTTAAGATAACTTCTATTGCGCCTTTTGGAGCTTTTGGAGATATAGAAGGTGGCGGTTCAGGTCTAATTCACATTTCTGAAATTGATAATAAATTTATTAAAAACATTGAAGATTATCTTCAAATAGGAACTGTTCATGAAGTTATAATTACAAAAGCTTTAGAAAAACCTAACACATACGCTCTTTCTTTAAAACGTGCTAATCAACAAAATCAAGTTAAAAGAAAAAGACAATCTCTTTCAACTAAGGTTAAGCCGTTAAATCGAAAACAGCAAAATAAACAGATGCTTGAATTATATCCATTTAAGCCAATTGAAGACATGATTACTAGTTCAATAGAACAAGAATATATTCGCTTATTAGGAGGTAAATAAAAATGGTGAATTTAAAACAAGTAGGTAAAGAAATTTCTAAATTAGACTTTTCTGAAATTGACAAAAGAAACGATGAAATTTGCTCTACTATCGATTCAAGATCAGGAGCAGGTAATGATTTCCTTGGATGGTTAGATTACGCTAGTAAATTAGATCCAAAAGAAGTAGATAGAATTGTTAATTGCGCTAAACGTTTAAGAAAGAATTATGACTGTTTAGTAGTTGTAGGTATTGGTGGATCTTATTTAGGTGCTAGAGCTGCTATTGAAGCTTTAAATGGATTATATAATGATGATTCATTTAAAATTTATTTTGCAGGTAATACTCTTTCATCAAATTACACATATCAATTATTAAATGTTTTAAAAGGTAAGAAATTTGCTATTAATGTCATTTCAAAATCAGGTACAACAACTGAACCTTCAATCGCATTTAGATTATTAAAACAAATGTTAGAAGAACAATTCGGTCATGAATACTTAAAAGATGCAATTGTCGCTACAACAGATAGAGCTAGAGGTGCTTTAAAACAAGAAGCTGATCATGAAGGTTATGAACAATTTGTTATTCCTGATGATGTTGGTGGTAGATATTCAGTTATTACTCCAGTTGGTTTATTACCTATTGCATGTGCAAATATCGATATTAAAGCATTTTTAAAAGGTGTTATAGATGGTGAAAAAGAATATTCTGTTCCTTCTTATAAAGATAATGTCGCTTATAGATATGGTGCAACAAGATATTTAATGTATAAAGCTAATTTCCCTGTTGAAATGTTTGTCTCTTATGAACCTCATTTCACCATGATTAACGAATGGTTAAAACAATTATTTGCTGAATCTGAAGGTAAAGATAAAAAAGGCTTATTACCAGATTCAGTTTCCTTTACAACAGATTTACATTCAGTTGGTCAATTCATTCAAGATGGTTCACCTATCTTATTTGAAACAATTATTACAGTTAGTAAGCCTAACTATGATATTGAAATTCAAGCTGATAAAGACAATCTTGATGGTTTAAATTATTTAGCAGGTAAAAAATTATCCTTTGTAAATCAAAAAGCCTATGAAGGAACATTAAAAGCTCATACAGAAGATGGTCAAACATCAGCTAATATCTTATCAATAGAAAAGATGGATGCTTATAATTTAGGTAATTTATTCTATTTCTTTATGAGAGCTTGTGCATATTCAGCATACTTATTAGATATCAACCCATTTAATCAACCTGGTGTTGAAATTTATAAGAAAAATATGTTCACATTACTTGGTAAACCAGTAAAAAAATAAACAAAAAATATTTAGACTTGTAAAATTTTTTAAAATATGCTATCTTAATTAAGCGTGTTTATAGAGAGGAGTTAATAAGATGTCTAGAAAATGTCCATTAAGTGGTAAACATCCTGTTTCCGGTAATAATCGTTCTCACTCTTTAAGAGCTACACGTAGAAAATGGAACGTTAATCTTCAAAAAGCTACTATTATTGTTGATGGTAAAAAAACTAAGGTTCGCATCTCTACAAGTGCTCTTCGTACTTTAAGAAAGAATCAAAAGAACGCTAATACCAACAAGAATAATCAAGCAACTATTAATGCTTAATTGTTAACAAATTAAAACTAGGAATTAATTTCCTAGTTTTTTGTTTGATTTTTATTAGTTAATGTAACTAATAATACTACTTATTAAAAATAATATTTGAGTTAAAACTATTAAATAAATATTGACCCATTCTCCAAAACATAGTGGATTAAATTTAGGTCTTATATATATTGTTTTACCATCTACTTCTGTTTTTTGTAAACTCATCCATCTATTAAGTTTAGAACTTGTTAATAAAATAATAAACAATAAGCTAATAAAAGCTAATATATAGCAAATATAATTAGGTATTTCAAATGGAAGATTAGAACCTTGAGCAATAATACAACACGCTCCTAAAGATATATTTCCACCACTAAACCCAAGAATAGACATAATAGTAGTAAATAAATGAGATTTATAATTATCAAATTTAACTAATATCATACCGACTAAGCCTATGCATCCTAATGTATAAAAAATACCCGATGATATCATAGAAATATAATTAATTTTAGTTATAGAAGTGATAATTCCAAAGTCAGTAAATAAAGCAAGTAATATAGTAATAACTACCATAATATATCTTTGTCTAATCGTCTTACATCCTTCAAAAGGAAAACTATTTAAAACGCTATATTCTTGTTTAGATTTAAATATAAACAAAGGAAAAAAAGATAACACCAATCCAGTAATGATACCTAATGACAAAAACACAATACTAATCATCGTTTGAAAGTATTAATAATACCCCTCCATCATGAACTTTTAATAAGCCAACTCTTTGATATAAATCTAATATCAAAGGACTATCTTGGCTTATATCTATTTTAACATTTTCAACAGGCTTATTTAAATGGTCTACACTAATTGTAGCTAAAGGAAAGCCTATAACTGAAATAATAGAATAACCTTGTTTAGAAATAACATAATTCCCTTTTGAAAAATATTGAATATAATTATTGTCATCTTGAATAACTAATTTACCCTCACTATATTTTAACAATTGAAGTAATTCTATAGTATTAGTAACTAATTTAGAAATATCTTCTAAAAGAATAATCTTTTCATATCCTTTATTAAAAACAAAATCAATAATTTTTCTTAAACAAGCAATATAAGATTCGTTAATATTGTACTTCAAAATCTTATCTTTAGAAACAAATGAGAGTACTTGATTAAAATCAACGCTCTTAAAATTAGAAATAGCATATGTTAAAACTATACCTTCTTCTTTTGCTAAATAAATACCTTCATCTACGCCTATAATATCGTAGTCTTTATATTTATTTATCATTTCTTTTGATGAAAATGGAGTAATAATAATTAATCTTTTCATATTATTTATTATATTTTAAAATTGTATCAACAACTTCTTTTTTATTTGTAGCAGAAAATAAGTAAGATCCAGTAACAACAACATCAACGCCTTTATTTACTACACCTTCAATTGTCTTATCATTAATTCCACCATCAACTTCAATTAATGTAGATAAATTATGTTCATCTATATATTTTCTAAGTCTTTCAATTTTATATAAAGAATTAGATAAAAAGGATTGGCCTGAAAAACCTGGTTCAACTGACATTACTAAAATAACATCAAAGAAATTAACATAATCTAAAATATCTTCTACCCTAGTTCTTGGTTTAATAGAAAGACCTACTTTAATATTTTTCTTTGTCATTTGTCTAATTTGTTGACTTGCTAAAATAGGATCTTTAACACTTTCATAATGGAAAGTGATTAAATCTGCCCCAGCTTCTATAAATCTAGGAGCATACTTAATTGGGTCAGTAACCATTAAATGAACATCGTTAAACATATTGTAATTACTTAAGCACTTAACAATATGAGGACCATATGATAAATTAGGCACAAAATGTCCATCCATAATATCATAGTGCAACCATTTAGCACCTAAGTCTCTAACTTCAACTATTTCATCAGCAAAATGTTCAGCGTTTGCTGAAAGTAATGATGGTGATAAGATAATTTCTCTATTCATTATTTTCCCTCCCTTATTTCTTTTAATAATTTAACATAATTATTATACGACTCTTTTAAAATAACATTATTTTCTACATCAAGTTTAACTTGACAGTTTTTTTCATGAGTATGAGAACAATCTTTATAAAAACATTTAGTAAATGAATTATTAAATCCTGGGAAATATTTATATAAATCTTCTTCTTTTAAACCTATCATAGATAAATCTAAACTAGAAAATCCAGGAGTATCACCTATATATCCATTTTCAAAAGGTAGTAAAACAACTTCTTTAGTTTGATGTTTACCTCTTCCTAAACTTTCTGAATATTGACCAATCGCTCTATTAAAATTAGGGTCAATCGAATTAATTAAAGTAGATTTACCAGCTCCAGTTTGTCCCATAAAAGCGACTGTTTTATTTGAAATAATTTTTTTAATTTCTTGATAAGAAGATAAATCATCTTTACTTGTTAAATAAGTTAAATATCCTAATTTTTCATAATATTCTTTTTGAGATTTAATATATTCAAATTCTTCTTTATTTAACATATCAATTTTTGAAAACGCAATTAAACAAGGAATATTACAAAAATCTAAATATGTTAAAAATTTATCAAGTAAATAAGATGAATAAGCTGGTTTACAAGTGGAAGTAACTACAATAGCTAAATCAAGATTAACAACTTTGGGTCTAATAAGTATATTCTTTCTATTTTGATAGTCAACTATAGTTCCATCTTTATCTATATTTACAAAATCGCCTATATAAATAGGACCTTTTTGAAATAATAAAGTCTTTCTAGGGGATGCAAAAAAAGTATTATTAGTAGTTAAATCTACTATTTTATACATTCTTTTATTTCCAGAAATAACTAAATTCGCCATAATTATTTTCTATGGAAAAGTTTACTCCAAAACGATTGCTTTTCCTTAATTAAATCAGGATTTTGAAGTATTCTTTCAATATCTTTTCTCATATCAGCGGTAGATTTATATCTATCATAAGGAGATTTAGCGCAAGCCTTATTAATAATTTTCTCGATTATAATAGGGGTTTTAGGATTAAACTTTCTAGCTGATGGAAACTTATCTTTAATATGTTTTAAAGCAACAGTTACAGCAGATTCATCATCAAAAGGTACTCTTCCTGTAATAAGTTCAAAGAAAGTAACACCTAAAGCATAAATATCAGATTGAACTGAAGCTGGATTACCTTCACTAATTTCAGGAGCAAGATAATGGACTGAGCCTACAACAACATCTGAGCGAGTAATATGAGCTGAGTTTTGAAATGTAGCAATACCAAAATCACCAAGTTTAATTGAACCATCAGCTGTTAAGAAAACATTTTGAGGTTTAATATCACGATGAATAACCCCATGTTGATGAGCATAGTAAACTGCTGAGCATAATTGATACATAATATCACAAGCTTCAATAAATGAAAACTTACCTCTTAATGTTAAAGCATCTTTTAATGTCTTACCTTGAATTAATTCAGTGACCATATATGGTCTACCTTCAAAAGTACCTAAATTAAAAACTTGAACAATATTTTGTTGTTTTAAACTTGCAGCAGCTCTTGCTTCCCTTTCAAATCTAGTAAGATTTAAAGGATTTTTCATTGTATCTTCTTTAATTATTTTAATAGCAACAATCTTTTCTGTAATAAGGTCTTTAGCTTTATAAACTTGAGCCATTCCACCTTCACCAAGATCACCTAAAACTTGATATCTATCTTCAACAATATCACCTGTCTTCATAATTATTTTACCTCCAAAATACACACACTTATATTATCTATACCACCATTTACTAAAGCTTGGTCTACAAACGATGAGCAAATAGAAGATGTATCGACTTCTTTTCTTTGATTCCACATTGTTTGTAAGGTTATATCATCTACCATATTAGTAAGCCCATCTGAACAAACCATTAATCCTTGATAATTATTATCTATAAACTTAATATCATAATCAATATTAGGAGCTATTCCCATTGCGTTCATCAACACATGTCTTTTAGGGGATGTTTTCATCTCTTCTTTTGAAATAGCACCTATTTGATATAAATATTCAACCACAGTTTGATCGGTAGTAATTTGAGTTAATTTATCATCTTTATATAAATAGCATCTAGAATCACCACAATTTATAATAGCAGTTGTAAAATCAGTAACTATAGCCATAACAACAGTTGTACCCATTCCATAATAAATATCGTTTGAAGATGATAAATCATGAATGGTTTTATTTGTTTTCTTCATTACTTTTTTTACGCTAGATTTAATATCGTGATTGGATTTAAATCCATCATTTAAATCTAGTAGCTGAAGAATCATTTCTTTAGCCATCTTAGAAGCTATTTCTCCAGAAGCATGTCCTCCCATACCATCTGCGACTAATATAACTTTGAAATTAGGTTTATTTAAATAACCTACTTCATCTTCGTTATTAGGTCTTTTATTACCAACATCAGTCTTACATGCAATTGAAATTTTAGTCATGTTCATGTCTAGCCCTTAATTGTCCACAAGCTGCATCAATATCAGATCCAAATTCTTTTCTAATAGTAGATTTGATGCCATTTTTTAATAATATCTCATGGAACTTATGAATTCTATTATTTGAAGAACGCTTAAAATCATTTTCCATAACTTCATTATATGGAATTAAATTTACAAAACCATGGGTAGGTCTAATTAAATCAATTAATTTATACGCACATTCTTCAGTATCATTTAAATCTTTTATCATAATATATTCAAAAGTCATTTCACGCTTAGAATCATTATAATATTGAATAATTGCAGGAATAAGTTTTTCTAAAGGATATGTCTTATTTATAGGCATGATTTGATTTCTAATTTCATTTGTAGGTGCATGTAAAGAGATCGCTAAATTGATTTGTAGCCCTTCTTTACCATATTTTAAAATACCTGGAACTATACCACATGTTGAAACAGTTATATGTCTAGCACCAATATCAAGTCCGAATTGAGAATTGATAATTTTAATAAAATTAATTACATTATCATAATTATCAAAAGGTTCACCTGTTCCCATAACAACTAAATGAGAGACTCTTTTATTTGGTTCAATTTCTTTTAAAAATCTATTCATTACAATAACTTGACCAACAAGTTCATCTACACTTACATTTCTAACTTTTTTTAATAAACCAGAAGCGCAAAATTTACAGCCCATGTTACAACCTACTTCACTAGTAACACATATTGCATCTCCATAGTTATATCTCATTAAAACAGTTTCAATCTTTTTCCCGTCTTTTAATTCTAAAAGTAATTTAACAGTTCCATCACTAGAGACTTGCTTTGTGTAAATTTTAGGTAATTCCATAGTGAATTTTTCATTTAATGTAGCTTGGAATGATTTAGAAACATCAGACATCATTTCAAAATTAGAAGCATCTTTTTTATAAAGCCAGGAAAAAAGTTGCTTAGCTCTATATGGTTTTTGATCTAAACCAACCATTTTTGCAACTAATTGATCTAATGTATATGAATAAATATTATCCTTAGTATTTTCCATGCTATTCACCTTTTTCTAATATTGCATAATATCCACCATCTGAATTATTTTCATAAGGGAATATTTGTTTTTCCTCTTTTAAAACATAATTTTTATGTTCTTTTATAAATTTTGAAATTACATTACTAGTTTCTTGCAATGTTATTGTATAGACTATATAAACTAATTTACCACCATTTTTTAAATACTTATCACCTTCAACTAATTCTTGATATTGATTAGAAGAATAAGTATCTATATCAGATTTTTTTAATGTTAATAATAATCCTGGTTTTCTACTAATTTTTCCTAAACTAGAAGAATTAGGAGTAACAAACACTTTATCATAATCATTATAACTTAAATATGTTCTTAAATAATCTATATTAGATAAATAAGGAACAATCTTTTTTAAACCTAATCTTTGATAAAGATATTTACTTTGTCTATATGATAACTCATTATCACTACTTACATTAATACTTCCATTTAACTTAGTTAATTTACATCCAATACAGCTTGTTAAATCACCTTTTAAACTATTTAAATGAAGAACTTTATCACCAAAGTCAAAATCGATTTTTTCTAATATTAATTGATCAGTTAAATCTAAAGTATATACTTTACCTAATTTATAATCACTAGATAAAGTTAAACTATCAACACTTGAATATATTAATCCATCATCAATTCCATCTATTTGTAAATAAACTTTTTCATTTAATAATTCTTCTTTATTAGCCTTTAAACTATTTATTTTTAAATATGTAGGTCTTTTATTTCTATTTGTATGTAATAAATTTAATAAAATATCATCTCCATATTCTTCAGCCCATAATCTAATTAACCATAAAGG
>CAVFIT010000013.1:0-5970 GCA_963622735.1 Phocaeicola dorei
GAATAAGGATATACAACTTTATTTTAATAAACTAAATTTTAATTAATTTTACTAAATTCAATATCAAATTGAATATTTTTATTAATATAATTTACATATTTTTTAACATCTTTTAAAAATTCATCATCTTGGATATCTTTTTTAGATACACTGACTTCTTTTCCTGTTTTAAAAATATTTAAAATATTGATTACTTCATAAAAATCATCATTGATGTTATTTTTAGAAGTATCTATGTCAATAGTTTGACAATAAGATGTATAATCTTGAATAATTTTTGAATAATCCTTTTCCATTAATAAGTATACCTTATTAGTCAACCCCTCATAGTATTGATCTACTAACTGATATACTGTTCTAAAAGAAGGAATATAAAAATTAAAATCTACTTTTTTAAAATTAGAATAATCATTATAACTTTTACATATTCTTGCTAAGTATTTAGATTCATTTGTAATAATTTTATCTAATAACATTAAATCAGAAATACCAATAAGAGACATTAATTGATCTTTAATAAAATATTTTTTAGCGTATTCTCTTAACTGAATATCGATTCTTTTACTAGTACCTTCAATTATATGATCAGGTCTAGTTATTTTATTTTCTCTATAATTAGATTTTTTATAGTTAGAAACTACATTATTATTCTCTTGTATTTTTTCAATTGATTTAACATAAGTATTTTCATTTGAATTTAATAATTTACCAATTGATAAAACATCTAAATTCAACCTAGAAGCTAATTCATTTATCATTGCAGTTTTTTCAATATCAGAACTAACTTTATATATAATTTTAACTCGATTGACAATAAAATCTTCTTTATCTGATAAAGTGATTAGTTTATTAGCTTTTATACCTCTATCTATTAAATAACTAACAGGTGATATTAAATCATTTAAGGCATCATTAACACCTTTACTACCTTTTAATTTAAATAGTTCGTCACTATCTTTACATATGCTATAAGGTCTAACTACTACACATCTAATATTATTTAAACACAATTGATTAATAGCTTTAGAAATACCAATTTGTCCAGCTTCATCAGCATCTAGAAGTAATCTTACTTCAACATTAAGTTGTTTAAATAATTTTATATGAGAAGAAGAAATAGAAGTTCCCATTAACCCAACTATGTTTTTAATACCTGCTTTATAACAAGCAATAACATCCATAAATCCTTCTAATACATATACTTGTTTTGTCTGTTCTATATATTGTTTAGCGTTATCAAAATTATATAATAAATCCCCTTTTTTAAATATTTGAGAATCTACTGAATTAATATATTTAGCATCCGAAATATCATCTTTTGCGTATTTTCTACCTGAAAAACCAACGATCTTTGAGTATATATTAGATATAGGGAAAATAATTCTATTTGAATATCTATCTTTAAATTGATTTGTAGATGGGGATAATATTTTTAATGAATCTAACTGTTCTATACTATAATTTTCTTTTTCACGTAAGTAAGAAATTGATAACAAACTATCTTTAGGAGCATATCCTATTTTAAAATATTTTATTAAATTATCATCTAATCCTCTTTCATAAAGATAATTTTTAGCTTCTTTTCCTTCTAAAGTGTTTAAAGAATACATATAAAACTGATTCAATTTAGAAATAATATCATACTGATATTGATAAGGATTTTCTTTTGTAGAAGTAGTTAATTTAAATGAATCAGGTAAGTCTATATGATTTTGACTACAAACTTTTATAACAGCTTCTTTATAAGAAATATTTTCTTTTTCACTAACAAAAGCGAATACATCTCCACCTTTACCACAGCTAAAGCATTTGAAAAATTTTTTAGATTCAGAAACAGACATCGAAGGGTTTTTATCATCATGAAAAGGACATAACCCTACAAAGTTATTGCCCTTTTTTTGTAATTTAACATAACGAGAAATTACATCAACAATGCTGATTTGAGATTTTAATTTTTCAAATACTTCATTAGCCATATTTTAATTAGTCATTAAATAAATTTTTTAAATAATCTTTTAATTTAGAAATTTCTACTCTTTCTTGGTTCATGCTATCTCTATCTCTAACAGTTACACAATGATCATTAATTGAATCAAAATCATATGTAACACAATAAGGAGTACCAATAGCGTCTTGTCTTCTATAACGTTTACCTATAGATGCAGTTGAATCAAATGTTAATTCAAAATCTTTACATAATAAATTCCATACTTCATCTTTAGCATTATCAACTAATTTACTTGATAAAGGTAAAATAGCTACTTGATAAGGTGCGATGTGTTTATTTAAAGATAAAACAATTCTTGTATCTTTTTCTAATTGTTCTTCTTTATATGCATCGCAAAGTAAAGCCAATATAAGTCTATCTACACCAAAACTTGGTTCAATAACATGAGGAATATATTTTTGATTTGTTTCAGGATCAAGATAGGTTAAATCTTCTTTTGAATATTCCATATGTCTAGATAAGTCATAGTTAGTTCTACTAGCTATACCCATTAATTCGCCCCATCCTAATGTTGGGAAATAATATTCAATATCGGTAGTAGCTTTAGAATAGAAAGCAAGTTCATTTGGTTCATGATCTCTAAAACGTAAGAAATCCCTTTTTAAACCGATTCTATTAACAAATTCAATACATTCATCTTTCCAATATTTGAAATATTTTTCATCTTCATCAGGTTTAAAGAAGAATTCAATTTCCATTTGCTCAAATTCTCTAGTTCTAAAAGTAAAATTACCTGGAGTGATTTCATTTCTAAAGGCTTTACCTATATCACAAATACCAAATGGTAATTTAGCACGTTGAGTTCTTTGAACATTTTTAAAGTTGACAAATATACCTTGAGCAGTTTCAGGTCTTAAATATACTGTAGAAGATTTGTCTTCAGTTACACCAATGCTTGTTTTAAACATTAATTGGAATTGTCTAATAGGAGTAAAAGTTGTTTTACCACATGTAGGACATGTTAATTCTTGTTTTTCAACTAAGACATTTAAATCATCTTTAGTCATATTATCAACATCTAATTCAGGATGTTGTTTTTTTACTAAATCATCAGCTCTAAATCTTGAATGACAGTATTTACAATCGATTAATGGATCAGAAAAGTTTGATACATGTCCAGTAGCTTCCCAGGTTTTTGGGTTCATTATAATAGAAGGATCAATCATAAAGATATTCATTTTTTCTAATACAAAATGTCTTCTAAAGGTTTCCTTTAAATGCAATTTCATATTATTTCCTAAAGGACCATAATCCCAAGTATTTGAAATACCTCCATAGATTTGACTAGATGGATACATAAATCCAGAAGTAATTAAATGATTAGTAATTGTTTCAAACTTATATTTATTTTCAGGCATATTTTTCCTCTTTTCTATTTATATTTACTAACAATATATTATTTTAAATAATCTAATAACATTTTTAAAGAATTAAGTTTAATACCAATACTATCTTCATAATATTGACTTAATTCATTTATAGCCATAATAAGACTAGTTTTGGGTAATTTAGCATGTTCAATTTGATTTGAATTAACTATATATCCATATCTTATAACTTTCATATATTCTAAACTTAAGGGTTTTATTTGTAAGTTTTTAGCGCATTTATCGCAAATAAATCCACCTTCATAATAAGAAAAAGAAACAAGATTTTTCTTTGTAGAACAATTGACACATCCATCATAAGTAATTGGAATACCAACTTGCATAGATAATTTACATAAATAAATGTAAACTACAGTTAAATAGTCAAAGCCATTTTTAATTGATTCTAAACAGTTTTGAAAATATTGATAAGGTACTTCATCGTTTTCTTGAAGTGCTTTTAAACTAGCTTCACTAATAACACTTAAAGCTAAATTTTTTCCTAAATCAGAATATATAGATGAATTATCTTGTATAGTTTTAACACCATTACATGTATAATTTGATGAATTATTAATATTTCTAATATCGATTTCTACTAAATTAAAAATTAAACAAGCTTGATGGTTTTTACTTAATGCATCTAAGCCAGAATTTACCTTATATGTGATTAAACCATCTTTTGTTAATAAGGTACATATAGCATCTTTTTCTTTAAATTTATTAGCTTGTAATATATATCCTCTTTTAATTGTTAAATTAGAATTGTACATTATTTTTGATATCCGTATTCTTTTAATTTAGAAGCTAAATTACGCCAATTAGGTTCTACTTTAACATATAATTCTAATTTACACTTTTCTTGCATGAATATACTAATTGAATGTTCTGCATGTCTTCTAATTTTAGAAATCATTTGTCCTTTTTTACCTATAACAATAGCTTTTTCAGATGGTTTTTCAACTATTATATCAGCAAATATAGTTAAACCTTCTTCATTTTCTTCAGTGTTAATAATTTCTACATGAATTGCATGAGGAACTTCTTGAGTTAAATAATTCAAGCATTTCTCTCTTATCATTTCTGACCAAACAAAACGTGTTGGATGATCTATTAGTTGATCTTGAGGAAAATAGGGTTCCCCTTCTTGTAAATGAGATTTTACTTTATTAATTAATTGATCAACATTAATTTTTTTCAAAGCAGACATTTCAACAATTTCTGCTTGAGGTAATAATTTTTTATAACCATCTAAATGAAATTGACCTTTATCTAAATCACAAACATCAATTTTATTAAAGGCTATAATAATTGGAGCATTATATGATGCTAATTTAGCACATAGAGTTTCATTTACTTTACTAGTAGAGTCAACTACATAAACTAATACATCGACATTTTCTTTAGCTTGGTAGGCATCTTTTAATAATAATTCACCTAATTTTTTATGTGGGGAATGAAGTCCAGGAGTATCTATAAATACAATTTGAGAATCATCGTCATTATAAATACCTTGAATATTTTCTCTTGTTGTTTGAGCTGTATTTGATACTGCTTGAACTTTAACACCTAATATTGAATTTAATAAAGTTGATTTACCTGCATTAGCAAGGCCATATAAACAGCAAAAACCAACTTTCATATTAGATTAAATCTCCTTCAGAAAACATACCAGGAAGTAAATGATCAATATCAGTTACAATATAATTGCCATCTTGGTCATATAAAAATATAGGGGCTTTGCTATCCATTAATTCAGAAATTACTTGTCTACAAGCTCCACAAGGAGAAGCATATTTTCCTTTTGGGCAATTAGCAATAATTCCTAAACATAAAATATCTTCTTTTTTATAACCTTGAGAATAGCAAGAAAATAAGGCGCTTCTTTCTGCACAATTGCATAATCCAAAACTTGCATTTTCAATATTAGTTCCTAAAATGAAATTACCATCTTTTAAATATAAACAAGCCCCTACTGGATAATGAGAATAAGGACTATAAGATCTACTTTTAGCAATTGTTAATTTTTCATAAAATACTTTTGAAAATTCTTCAGATTTAATATCAAACATTACTATTCCTCCTATTTATTTAAATCAACATATTTATAATCAAAACCATTTAATAAGTCATTTTGTAAAGAAAACATTTCTTCTGCTTGTTTTGGATCAATATGATCATACCCATTAAGATGTAGAAAACCATGAATGAATAAAAATGTAATTTCTCTTTCTACTGGATGATTAAATTCGCTTGCTTGTTTAAAAGCTGTGTCTAAAGAAATTATTATTTCCCCTAGATCTATAAATGGCTCATCATCACCTTCATCATAATCGTTATAAGCAAATGAAATTACATCTGTAGGTCTATCAATTTTTCTATATTTTTTATTGATTTGATGAATATCATTATCATCAGTAATAGAACAAGATAAGATTACATCTTTTTTTATGTCTAATTTTTTAACTAAATAGTCAAGTAATAAGTTAGTAAGTTTTTCTAATTCAATGGAATTTTTTTCTGTTTTGTCATTAAAATAATATTGATTCATAAATACCTTTTCTATCTATAAGCCTTTTCATTATAGCATATAAA
>CAVFIT010000014.1:0-9300 GCA_963622735.1 Phocaeicola dorei
TATGATTTATTTAGATTATGCTGCAAATTATCCTACAAAAAAAGAAGTATTAGATGAACTAATTGAATGTGAAAACCAATATTATGGTAATACTAATTCTATTCATCAATTAGGTAGTCTTTCCCATTTAAAATATTTAGAATTGAAAGATAAATTATATTCTTTATTAAATCTTAATAAAGCTGAATATGAAATAATATTTACCCCTTCTGCTACATATTCTAACAATCTAGCTATTCAAGGAATAAGTTTATCTTATTCAGGTTTTGGAAATAAAATACTAACTTCTGAATTTGAACACTCTTCTACTAATACTACTCTTTCCCATCTAAAAGACCTAGGAAAAGATATAGAATTTGTTAAAACCACTTCAAATGGTCAATTAGATTTAATAGATTTAGAAAATAAAATCACCAATCAAACTATATTATTATGTGTATGCTTACTAGAAGGTGAACTAGGAACTATTCAAGACTATAAAAAAATATTAGATATTACTAATAAACATCCTAACTTACATGTTTTATTTGATGTTACTCAAGGAATAGGTAAATTTAAAATAGACTTTTCTAAATTAGAAATGTTCTCTTTTACTCCTCATAAAATAGGTGGATTAATTGGTACTGGTTTTTTAGTAATTAAAAAATCAACTATTCTTACTCCTATTATTTATGGTGGCAAAGCTGAATCAAACTATAATCCAGGAACCTTTCCTTTAGGATTATTTGCAAGTAGTGTTAAAGCGATAGAACTATCTTTAAATTCAATAGATGAAAACTTTAAATATGTGAGCAATTTAAGCAAATATTTAATAGATAATCTATCTAAATTAGATGGAGTTGTCTTTAATTCATTTAATGATAATCCTTATATTTGTAATATATCTTATAAAAATATATTAGGTTATAAAATAGTAGATTATCTATCTAATAAAGGAATATGTGTATCCCAAAAATCAGCATGTTCAATTACAAATACCCCTTCTAAAACAATGATGAGTATTTATCATGATAGAAAAAGAGCACTAACTTCATTTAGAATATCTATTTCAGAATTAACTACAAAAGAAGAAATAGATTCACTTATACAAGCATTAAAGGAACTAAAATAATGGAAGACATCAATTTACAAAGACAACAAATAGAAAAAAGTATACTAAAAACCTATAAATTTACCATTTGGAATAAATTTATTAAAGCTATAAAACAATATCAACTAATTAAAGAAAACGACAAGATATGCGTATGTATTTCTGGTGGAAAAGATTCAATGTTAATGGCTAAATTATTCATGCATTTACATCAATATTCAGAAATACCATTTGAAGTTAAATATTTAGTAATGGATCCTGGATATAATCCTATTAACCTTCAAATTATTAAAAACAACCTTCAAATCCTAAATATTCCTGCTACCATAATCCAAACTAACATATTTGAAGTCGCTAATTCTCAAATAGAATCACCTTGTTATTTATGTGCGAAAATGAGAAGAGGTGCTTTATATAGACTTGCAAAAGATTTAGGCTGTAATAAAATTGCTTTAGGTCACCACTATGATGATGTAATTGAAACCACTTTAATGAATATGTTAAATGCAGGATCTTTTCAAACTATGCTTCCTAAATTACATTCAGATAATTTCCCTGGAATGGAAGTTATTAGACCTATGTATTTAATTAGAGAAAAAGATATTATCAACTTTAAAAATTACAATAATTTAACTTTCATTCAATGTGCTTGTAGATTTACAGAACAATGTGGAATATGTGATAACGGTGGAGGTGGATCCATGCGTTATAAAACTAAAAAACTTATTCAAGATTTAGTAAAAGATTATTCTCCAGTAGTAGAAAAGTGCATCTTCCGTGCTGCAAGTAACGCTAACATAGATATGCTACTTGGTTACAAACAAGAAGGAAAAATGCACTCATTTTTAGATGATTATGATTCTAAAACAGGTAGAAAGAAAGAATAATTATTTTAAACTTGCTTTATAACCAGCCTTATTAACTGCTTCAATTAGTAAATTAGTATCATTATTACTAGTTATAACTGAGGCAGTTTTTTTATTTAAATCTACTTCTACTTTTTCTACTCCACTAACTTCTTGTAAAGCTTTACTTACATGTGCTTTACAATGTTCACACATCATACCTTCTACATTTAAAATTACAGTATTCATTTTAATTTCCTCCACTTTTATAATATCTTGATTATTTGTAGTTGTTCTTTTTATTTTAAATAAATATATAGTTAAAGCATTTAATACAACAAATACGCTAGAAAATGCCATACATAATGAACCTATCATAGGTGTTAAATGATAACTTGGATTAATAAATGTTAAAAATCCTGAGGCAAATACTATACCAACTATATTATAAATAAACGCCCAAAATAAATTTAATATAATCGTATAATATGTTCTTTTTGATAAGGCTATAACGTTTCTAATATCCATTAAATCTTTTCTTAAAAGAATAATATCAGCTGATTCAATAGCAACATCAGCCCCTCCTCCAATTGCCATAGAAATGTCTGCACTTATTAACGCTAAAGCATCGTTAACTCCATCTCCTACCATACAAGTATATCCTTTAGATTGAGTTTTTATTTGATTGATAACTTCTTGTTTTTGAGTAGGTAAGACTTCAGCTTTAACATTTTTTATACCGACTTCTTTTGCAATAGCATTAGCAGTTTTATAATTATCACCAGTAAGCATTACAACTTCTATGTTCATTTTTTGTAATTGACTAATCGCTTGAGCCGAATCTTCTTTAATAGGGTCTTTAATAGCGATATATCCTACTTCTTCATCATCTTTTATAATATATAAAACACTAGCGCCTTTATTTGAAAGTTCATCTGCTTTTTGTAAATATTTACTTTTGTTAATTAAAACTTTTTTATTACCTATTAAATAAATAGAATTATCAACTTTACCTTGTAAACCTACACCTTCAATACTTTTATAATCACTTACTGTTTTAATAATACAATTATTATCTTTTCCATATTTAATAATAGCTTCACTTAAAGGATGTTCAGATTTATTTTCTATAGAAAATATAGCATCTAATACATCTTTTGATACAACATCAGCTTCAATTACTTGAGGTTTTCCAAGAGTTATTGTACCTGTTTTATCTAATACTACTGTTTTAATTTTATGTGCGTTTTCTAATATTTCAGCATTTTTTATAAGAAGATGATTTTTAGCACCTACTCCACTAGAAACCATGATTGCTACAGGAGTGGCAAGTCCTAATGCGCATGGACATGCTATTACTAAAATAGAAACAGCGTAATTAATCGCATCAGATATAGAATTATTTCCTATATTATTTAAACTAAATATCATAAAAATAATAAAATCTATAATAGCTAATATAATAATTGTAGGTACAAAATAATATGCTATTTTATCAACAAGTTTAGAAATAGGAGCTTTAGAATTACTCGCCTCTTCTACTAACTTAATAATAGTATTAATAGAACTATCTTTACTATCTTTACTTGCTTTTACTTTAATATATCCACTACTAATAATAGTAGAAGAATATACTTTATCCTTTTCTTTTTTTAATACTGGTAAAGATTCACCAGTAATATTTGATTCTTCTATTGAGGCGCTACCTTCAATTATTATTCCATCTATAGGAACTTGATCTCCTTTTTTAACAATAACTATATCACCTATTTTTAATGATGAAGCATCTACTTCTATTTCTTCTTCATCTTTTAAAAGTAAAGCTTTTTTAGGTGATAAATTAATCATATCTTCTACAGCTTTAGTAGTCTTTTTCTTACTAAGAGATTCTAAATATTTACCTATAGATACAAAACAAAGAATAGTCGCTACAGATTCAAAATACAAGTTATGCATGTATTTTTCTACTAATTCCATATTACTATGACCAAGTCCATAACCAATAATATAAATAGCTGCTATACCATATATAAATGAAACACTCGCTCCTATACTTACTAAAGAATCCATATTAGGTGATTTATTAATTAAAGCTTTAAAACCTCTAATAAAATATTCTTTATATAAGAAAAAGTATGGTAAAACTAGAATAAATTGAGTAAATGCAAATGACAGTGCATTTTCATGACCACTTAAAAAACTAGGTAAAGGTATTCCAACCATATGTCCCATAGAAATATAAAATATCGGGATAAGTAATATTAATCCTATAATTAATTTTAAAAGTTGATGATTATTATCATTTGTTTTTTCTTCTACTTTTTTATCACCTTGTACATTTCCTTTATAACCAGCTTTACTAACTGAAGACAAGATTAACGACACATTACAAATAGATTCATCGTATTCTACTTCCATAGAATTAGTTAATAAATTAACATTTACATTTTTAACACCATTTACTTGGCTAACTGCTTTTTGAACATGTGCTTGACATGAAGCGCATGTCATTCCTTGAATATCAAACTTAGTATTCATTTTACTTATATTTTTTGAAAAGATCATTAATTTCATCTAAGACCTTTTCATCTCCATTTTTAACAGCTTGAACTACACATGAATGTAAATGTTTATCTAATATTTCACTTGATAATGAAGTTATAGCAGATTTACTAGCTGATAATTGAATTAAAATATCTTGACAATATCTATCATCTTGAATCATCTTACTAATTCCATTTAATTGACCTATTATTCTATTTATTCTATTAATAATTTCTTTTTTTTCTTCATTAGATCTAACTGTTTTTTTACAATAAGGACAACTTTCCATATAAATAACCCTCCTAAGATATAATATACCCTACTAGGGTATACATAAAAAGGAATATGCTTATTTATTTTTTAAATTATTAAATAAAATATACATTAACATCTATTTAAATCTAAATTAAAAATTCCTTCCTAGTTCAAGAAGGAATTTTTAATCTAAAGGGTTTATTATTCTAACAATACTCAACAATATTTATACGACTAATAATATGTACATAAGTGAGGACTTTAACTATATCGATAAAATTAAGAAAGGAGATGAGTATAATAATTTTTATTTTATGGGGGATTGATTAATAAATTATTAGTAGAATAACTCCCTATTAATATTTTATATTATTTTAACTAAAAATCAAGTATTTTTTAAAAATAGTTAAATTTTAAGCGATTACTTATTAATTTGCTTATAATATTCTTCTTTTTTGGCTTCCCATATTTTCTTATCTTGTTCATTAATAGTTCTAATTACTCTACATGGGTTTCCTACTGCTATTACATTAGAAGGTATATCTTTTGTTACTACACTTCCTGATCCTATTACAACATTATCTCCAATACTAACTCCTGGATTAATAGTAACACTCCCACCAATCCAACAGTTATTTCCTATTTTTACTTTTTTACCATATTCTAATCCTGTATTTCTTACTTGTGCATCAATAGGATGACCAGCTGTATAAATAGATACTCTAGGGCCAAATAAAACATTATTACCTATTTCTACATCACATACATCTAAAATAATTAAATCTAAATTAGAATAAAAATTATCTCCAACAGAAATATGTCTTCCATAATCACACATGAATGGTTTATTCATAAAACAATTTTTACCAACATGTTTAAATATAGATCTTACTAATTGTTCTCTAGTAGCAAAATCTCCAAATTTAGTGGAATTGAATTTATCTAAAAATTCATTTTTTTCATCTACATATTTTTTAATTTCTTCATCTTTACAGTGATATAAATTTCCACTAAGCATCATTTCATAATTTGTCATAACTAAGCTCCAATCATCTTTTAAATTATACAAAAATAGACTACAAAATTGTAGCCTATTATCTTAATCATCTAATTTAGAAATTTTATTTACTATTTTTGTAATGTTAAACTTTTCAATTTTCTTTTGTGAATCAATGAATGTATTATTAATAATATCATCACACATATTTTCTAATGTATTAGCGGAATTTTTAATTGTTGTAACTTGTTTTTTCATATCACTTACTTTTTTAACTAAAGACTCTATTGGGTCTTCAAAATATTTTCTTTTTAATTCATTAAATTCATCAATTATTTTTTGAGATTGCTCAAATTTTATATCTTCTTTATGAATTCTATTCATTAAATCGACATATTTTAAACCTAAAGAATAAACAAGAGTTAAAAATGTGACTAAATATTGAGGTCTAACCATATACATATCTTCATATTCATTAACTTTTCTTACTGGAATATCGTTTTCGTTACTCCATTCAAGTTCAGATACTAATACTGCATATTTAAGATTTCTTTTCTTTCTATCTTCATCTAATTTAGCGTAATGGTCAGAGTTTTTCTTCTTGTTTCCAGAAACATTAGATTCATTTTTCATTTCTAAGCATACAGAAGTTACTAAATTTTCAGGTGTATGTTCTTCACTAGAATACATATTAAAATAGAAATCTGGTTTAGTTTTTTCTAAAATATCATTAGCTTTATCCCATGTACAATTTTTAAATGCACCAGCTTCTTTATATGATTCAAATTCTCTAGTACACCATGTTTCTAATTGTTCACCTAATTGCTTTACATTTAAATTAGATTTATTTAATTGAAGTTTATTTAATTGATTATTAACTTCATCTAATTTAGCTTGCATTTGACTTTTTACTTCAGATTTAGCTTTTTCAATTTCAGCATCTTTTTGAGAAGAAGATTGAATTAATTTTGCTCTTAAATCTGCATTTTCTTTAGTATATTTATTTTCTATTTCACTTACAGCTAACTTCTTCTCATTTTCAGTATTTTGTTTTAAGGCTTCTACCTCAGATTGTAATTTTATTATTGTTTGCTTTAAGTTAGTAATTTCATTACTATGTTTCTTTTCTACAGTATCTAAAGCTAATTGTTTTTCATTTTCACTATTTTCTTTAATAGATTTAGCTTCAACTTCTAACTTAGAAATCTTTTCTTTTAATTCACTAATTTCAAGTGAATGTTTTTGATTAAGTGAATAAATTTCAGCTTGTTTTTTATTATTAAAATCCAAACGAATAGATTCAGTTTCAGCTTTAGCAATTGCTTTTTGCTTAGAAATTTCTTCATCTATTTTAATTTTAACTTCTTTATCTTTTTCTTTATTGATTAATTCATTAATAAAACTAGAATCTACTTTATTAACTTTAGAAAGGTCAATGTAATCATCTTTTTTACAATCTTCAGTTAATATAATTGTATTGTTATCTTTTATTATTACTTTTGAACTTATATCTGACATATAATAAGCCTCCTTTTATAATTTAATTATATATTTAGTCATGTCCAAAATATAGGACATTATATTTTCATTTTAAAAGGACTGCCTCTTAGCAGTCCTAATTAACTTACTTTTTAGCGTTAGCTTGGTTAGCAACAGCGTTTACTTTTGCTTGAATTGTAGCAGCATCACCAATATATTCTTTAGAGATAACTTTTAAGTTTTCATCTAAATGATAAACTAAAGGTACACCTGTAGGAATATTAACACCAACAATATCATCATCAGAGATATTGTCTAAATATTTAACTAAAGCTCTTAATGAATTACCATGAGCTGTAATTAAAACTTTTTTATCATCTTTTAATAAAGGTACAATGTTTGCTTCATAATAAGGAACAACTCTTGCGATTGTATCTTTTAAAGATTCATGTAAAGGTAAATTAGCTTTATCAACATTTTTATAAGCAGGTTGTAAAGCAGGATTTCTTTCATCTGTAACTTCTAATGCAGGAGGTCTTACATCAAAAGATCTTCTCCATAATGTAACTTGTTCTTTACCATACTTTGCAGCTGTTTCGGCTTTATTTAAACCTTGTAAAGCACCATAGTGTCTTTCGTTTAATTCCCAAGCCTTATAAACAGGTAAGTATTCTTGATTTAAATTTTCTAATGCGTAATTTAATGTGTGAATTGCTCTTTTTAAATAAGAGGTGAAGCAAACATCAAATTCATAGCCAGCCTTTTTTAATTGAACGCCAGCATCAGCAGCTTCTTTTCTTCCTGTATCGGATAATTCGACATCAGTCCATCCTGTGAATAAATTTAATTTATTCCATTCGGATTCACCATGTCTTAATAAAACTAAAACTTTTTCCATAATATTTCCTTCCGTATTACTTTTTAATTTTATTACATTTTAAAATAAAATTACATAGTAATAATAAAAAAATAAATAAACAAAGTGAAATTTTACTTAAAATTAAGCTTTTAATCAAAAAGTTTGTTGTTTAGAAAAATTATATAATGTATATTATATAAAGTATCTTAATTTTAGGAGGACAACTTTAAATGGCAACATATAACAATAATTTCCGTGTCAAACAATCTGTTTCAAAAAGATTAATATTAGCCTGTATTGTATGCGTAATAGGTTTATTATCATTATTTTTCTTATTTGCACCTGGGGTAGTATTTACTACTAGTAGTGGAAAAATAATTTCTGAAACTGCTGGTGAAACAATCTTTGGTGGTTACTATTCTGGAATGAACGCTGGATTAATGTCTGCTTTCTTTCTTGCTATTTTAGCAAGCTTAATTAGTTTAGCTACAGGTGGTTTCCGTTATGCAGGTTATTTAGCAAGTATTTTGTTTATAACATGCGCAGTCTTATTTTTCTGCTCTATACCTTTACTTGGTAATGAATTAACTAAATTTGGTTCTAGAGGTAGCTTTAGTTTAGGCTATGGCACTTATATTGTAGGTATTAGCCAAGTTATTTGTGCAATTTTATTAATTGTAGCTGCAAGAAGTGAATAAAGTTTGTAAAATATCACATTTTTTTATACAATTAATATGTTATTAATTTAAGGAGATTAATATGGAGAACCAAAATAAATACAAAACAAAGAAAAAGGAAAGTAAATTTACATTCCAAAGCATAATATCATTAGTATGTTGTGGAATCGGTTTATTATCATTATTATTTTTATTATGCCAAGGCATCAGTTATTCTAAAGTAGGTTATTATTCAGCTTCATTTAACTTAGGTAACATGATATTTGGAACTGACTGGGCAGGTGCTAATCCTGGTTTATTATCAGCATTTATTATTATGTTAGTAAGTTCAATTTGTGCTGGTTTAGCTGCTTTTAGACCTAACTTAGCCTTCTTATCAGTAATTGGATTTATTACATCAGCAATATTATGGTGCTGTGTAATTCCTTTATATGGTAACTATGCTGCTGGAATTGGTAATGGTATTATTTGTTTAATTACATTCAACTTTGTTTGTGCTATCTTATCATTTATTAGTGCTACATATAGATAATTAATTTGAACAATTTAAAAGG
>CAVFIT010000015.1:0-2187 GCA_963622735.1 Phocaeicola dorei
ATATAAATTACATACATTAGTTAATAATAATTTAGATAAAGCATAATTCTTATTAGCATAATTAGAAGTATAAATATATTCTAAAGCTTGATCAGTTTTAGAATATGTTAATATATTAATTAATTCTTCCAATGTTAAAACTTTAAAATCCAGACTAGAAGGATTTTCACTTTTTAATTGCTTGTATTTTGATTCTTTAAGATATTTATTAACTACGTATATTTTCATTATTCAAATTCTTTATAAGATATAAATTCTTTATCTAGATGATCTTCAAATTTAATTATATCTAAATAAATTAAACTATCTTCTTCAATCCCTTCTAAATGCATAATATCAATTATTTTACATTTCATATATGTCTTAGCTCCTTTAATAACCTTGACACCATCAAATATATCAAAATCAATGTCCTTAAATTTTCCCATTGAAGAATGATTAGTTCCAATTTTAATAGCGATGTCTTTTTGATCAGATGCAAGTCCAGAAATTGATACTAAATCACCCTTTTTTAAATTCCTGCCAGTTTCAGATTGACTACCAATTAACATTAAAGCTTTAGAATAATCAACTTGACTAGCCCAAGCACATGTCATTCCATATAATTTATCATTATCTTGTTTTAAAATAACATTAGCTCCGTTTATAAATAATCTATCACCCATATTTTTAACCTCTTTTCTATATTTTATTTTAACATAAAAAATAGTTAGAAAAACTAACTAGAATAAATATTCAAAATTTTATTTATTTTCAAAATTATCGACAGAATCTGCATCTTTATTATTTGTGGTTATAGATTCTGCATTTTGATTAGATTCTTTATTTAATTTATTCTTATATACAATAATAGATATTATAGATATAATAACTGATAATAAATTAAATCCAACGCCTGAATAATTTTTATAAAAGAAATTATAAATCACCCATAATATACATGATATTAGAAAACCTATTCTTATATAGAAAGTAGAATTTTTAGAATATAATACAATAAAATTGTATTCAAAATTAGATATTATAGGTAATATAGAAACTAGATTTAAATATAAAGGAATCTTAGTATTACTAGTAAGATTATCAATTATAATCCCGCTCACTCCTAATAATATAATTAAAGTTAAGAAAAAAATATTTAATTTATTATTTTGTTTATCTAATAAAGTAAAAACGCTAATAATTATTACAGCCAAACATACACAAGCCCCTGAATATGCTTGTAATAAAACAAATGAAGTTCCAGTAAATACTTGAGCAACAGATTGAATAATTAAAATGCCTTTTTTATTTTTAAATATAGTTGATATAGCTAATAAAAACATTCCAATTGCTGAGATAATATTAGCGATTATTTGTATTGTAGTCATATTTATAGATCCACATTAATCATATTATTGTTGATTAATATTATCTTCTTTATTATCAGTATTTGCACTATCTTTATTATTTTTAGATTTATTTATCTTTTTTATAACAAAATACATACTTACTCCAAGTACAATAAGTATTAATAAAGCAATCACACTTATTATAATATATGGTATTGCTACTCCTATTGGAGCTACATCATAAATAATATTCATATTTTTTCTCCCCTACAATCCTATAATAATATATTTATTAAACAAAATACAAATATTCCTAAAAATAAGCTTATTAAATTACAATAAAACGAATAATAAAAACTAATTTTCACTTGTTTTATTAAAATATAATATATTAACCATTCAACAAGAAAAACCAAGATTTCACCAACAATATAGATAATTATATAAGTTTGATCACTTCCACCATGATATAGTAATACATAATTTAAAATTACATTAGTAAATATATTCATTAATATACAACCAATATAGACTCGTTTTCTTTTTTCTTTAAATAAAACAAGCACGCTTATTTCAATAACTAAAGTTAATAATAAGCAAATAATCATTAATACAATCTTATTCATTGTTTTCCTTTTTTAAACTTATATCGTTTTTATTAACTATATTGTTAGTATAGATTGTAATTATAATAGATGCTACGCAAGCTAAACCAATTAATATTTTATTTACTATATCATTAACTTCAACCATACCTAGTAAATAACCTGGTATTAAAAATGCTGCTAATAAACCAAAACTAAAACCTTGTTTATCAATTATTTTATTAGCTAAAAATAGAGTCAATGGCATAGAC
>CAVFIT010000015.1:2197-11641 GCA_963622735.1 Phocaeicola dorei
GACATATTAAAAAAGAATAATCCAAATAAATAAGAATATAAATTTGAATTACCTAAAATCAATAATAATATTGAAATAGATAAACTTATTAAAATTGTTTTAGTAATTCCAAGATATTTTCCAATTATGCCACCACATAATTTCCCTAGCATTGAACTTAAGCCAAATAAAACTAATATTAAAGACGTTTTAGTAAAAGTTACATTAGAAAGTCGACCAACAAATGATCTAAGTAATACAACTATACAAACTAACATTAATAATATAAATGTTTTTTCTAGATTAAATTCGCATGTTTTATCTTTTGGATTTTCAACTATTTCTTTTGATTCTTTAGATATAAAAATTAAAATAGTTACTAAAGCAATTATTATAAGTAAACTATATTTTAAATACAGTGAGTCATAGTTACATCCTAAGCAAAGCCCTAGTGCACCACTAGATACAAATAAGCCTAAATCTATAATATTGTTTTTAGTTTTACTAATTACGTATTTGCCTCCAGAAATATGAAATATACTATTTCCTAGTCCTAATAATATTACACTTAAAATAGAGACAAAATTAAATACTATTCCTAAAAATATCAACACTACACTTATTATAAGAAAATAACGTTCTCTATTATCTTTAATATCAATTAATAATCCAAAAAATGGTTGAGTTAAAAAAGCTATGCAATTATAAATCATTAATAGCATAAATTTATATTGTTCATCTTTTAATTGAATTAATAACAAAGAAAACAACGTATAAGCACATATTCCATCTACACAAAAATGAAGAATAGTGAATAATATTGAATTAACTCTTGGATGTATTTTAATCATTTTCTCCCTTAACAATTTTATTGTATCAAATGTAACTAATAGATTAAACATTTTAAATTCTTAACAAAATATAAATTATACATTCTCATATGTTATAATTAAAGCATGAAAAAAATAGAAAACGAAAAAGTAAATAAATACTTATCCTATTTAATCACGCTTGTATTTGATGCTATTTTGGGTACAATTATCGGTCTAGTAATCGGTTTATACCAAATGGGTATTCATTATATAGAACAATTAAATGAATATATTTACACTTCTAAAAATATGACAATTTTATCAATTATGCTAGTTGTTGTTATTTTACTATCTATTTTTAATTTCATGTTAATAAAAGCCTCTCCTAATATTGAAGGTTCAGGTATGCCTAATTTAATATTAGGTATTAGAAAACACAAAAACATAGAATGGAAAAAAGGTATTATTAATTTAATATTAAATTCATATATTTCTACTTTTGCTGGATTTCCTTTAGGTAGTGAAGGTATAAGTATTGTTATAGCTGGTAAAATTGGAAAAATGAGTCAAGATTTAGCCAAAAAAGATGATAGTGACGATTTATATTTAGCAACAGGAGCTGGATTTGGTGCAAGTTATATCTCACCTTTATCGGGTTTATTTTATGTATTTGAAGAAGCTTTTAAAAAATTCAAATTTAAACTATTACCTAGAGCGATAGTTATGACAAGTATGTCAGCCTTAATATGTTATTTACTAAACCATCATCAATTACTAGAACTACATAGTTTTGCTTTACCTAGTTATGATGAACTTTATATGCTTATTTTATTAATGGCTGTTAATATTCCTATTTGTTATATTTTCTTTAAATTAATCATATTCTTTAAAGAATTTTTCTTAAAATATGATCATGTATTTATAATTAAATACAGAGCGTTTATTTTCTTCCCTATTATTTTTGTATTAAACATTTTCTTATTTCAATTTATGGGATCAGGTGCAAGAATTGTTGAAATGAATTTTATAGATTATCCAGTATATATAATTTTAGCAATATTAGTATTTAGAATTTTAATAACTGTTATATTTGGTACAGGTAAAGTAAGTGGTGGATTAATTATTCCTATTATGACAATTGGTGCATTAACTGGAGAAATATGTGCAAGTATTGGAACTTCTTTTTTTAATATGCCATCTACAAGTTATTCTTTAGTAATATTAATAAGTATGTGTATGGTTCTTGCAATTATTAATAAATGTCCTTTAACAGCCACTGCTTTAGTTTTAACTACAATTTTTAACTATACTTATAATATAGTTCCTTGTTTAATTTTATTACCATTTACTTTAATTAGTTTTGTAATTTGCAATTTAATTTTTAAACAATTTGAGCATCATGATTTATATGATTCGTTTGCAACATTAAATCTAGTTCACCATTTAAAATCAATGAAGTATTAATTTAATTAATAAAATAAGTTAGAATATACGAGTATGAATAAATTTCTTAATAATAAAATCGTAAAATTTATAATTAGATTATTACTAGATGCTATATTTTGCTGTATTTCAGGGGCATTAGTAGGTGTATATCAATTAGTAATGACTTATGTATTAAATTTATCAAATATATTATTTTCAACACCTAGTTGGTCTAATATTTTAATTGTAGTATCTTCTTTAATTATTCTATTTCCCATAAATTATATATTAATTAAATTCTCTCCTAGTATAGATGGATCTGGAGTTCCATATTTAATTAAAGATTTACATGAACATAGAGAAATTGAATATAAAAAGAGTTTACCTTCAATATATTTAAATTCATATATTTCTTCTTTTTATGGAGTTAATTTGGGTAGTGAAGGTCCTTCTATTGTAATTGCTGGTAAGTTTTCTAAATTATATCAAGATATAACTAAAGATGAAGATCATCTAACTAATTCTATATATGCTTGTTCTGGATTTGGATGCGCGTTTTTATCACCTTTAGCAGGTATTGCATATTTTGTAGAATCTAATTTTAAAGCCTTAAAAGATATAAAAATTGTTATTAGATTAATTTTAGTTTGCTTATTGTCTTTTTATATATCTAGTTTAATTAATCACCATCATTTATTATCTATTAATGCTTTTGATTTACATTTTTCACACATTTATATAATTCTATTTTTAATAATATTTAATCCTATTGTAGCAATGATTTTTATTAAAACATTAATTTGTTTTAAGACTTTTGTTTGTCATAATTCTAATAATTTCTTTATTAAATATAGAGGACTATTTTTATTAGGTATAGCAATAGTTATTTCCTTTACAATTAATTATTTATCAGGGGCAGGAAATAAGATATTAACACTAGATTATTTAAATATGCCTTTATATGTATTACTAGGTGTATTAGTTTATAAAATAGTCATGACAAGTATTTATGGAAGTGGTGGAATTACTGGTGGCTTAGTTTTACCTAGTATGACATTAGGAGCAATAACAGCCCAAATTTTATTAAATATTGTTAATAAAGATATATTACCATCTACAACTTGCTATTCATTAATTATTTTAATTAGTATGTGTATGATGTTTGGTTGTGTAAATGGTAATCCATTAACTTCTTCTATTTTAGTAGCAAGTACAGTATTTGGGTGTACATATAATATAATTGATATTTTAATTATTCTTCCAACAGTTTTAGTAAGTAACTATTTAAGTTATTTTATTTGTAAAATTTTTAATATTAGTGGTTTATATTCAAAAATAAACGCTATTAAATAATTTCTTATTATTAATTTTTATACAATAAAAGATACCTATCGGTATCTTATTAACATATAAATACAAATATTTTTATTTTATACAATCAAACACTTCTTTAACCCATGCTTTTGGATAGCAATAAAAGAATGTTTCGTGATTTAGATTTTGTTCGCGAATATCAGGATTTTTAAAATGTTTTAAATATCTTTTACGATATTTCTCACCCATTTTTAAGGCGTAAAAAATATGTACATTTGTATATCCATTACTTATACCATAACCTATTGGAGTTATTAAATCTGATACATATTGATTAAAAATGCTTTTTTTACTAACTTTATCTTTTATTGAATCAACCATAAATTTAGATAAAAATTCATTTATTTGTTCATATCTAGTTTCATCTTCTTTTTTTAATTTTTCCATCTTTTTAACCATAATATTAGGTAATTTTTGTTCATGAATCATCTTGTATAAAATAGGAGTCATTATCTTACCTTTTATATAAGCGTTCAGCTTATTTGTATGATCTAAATCACTACTTCCTAAAATAATATGATCAACTTTTATATTATTTCTTTTAACTAAATAGGCTGCAAAACTTCCGCCTAAAGAGCATCCATAAATCGCATGTACGTGATTATCATATTTTTCTTTAATATATTCTTCAATTAACTTAGTTTCTTTATCCATTGATTCATAATCATTATTATCTAATTCATCAAATCCTGTAAAAGATACAACTAAAGTTTGATATTTTTCATTTAACAAAGGTACAACTTTATTAAATAAAGAATAATGACAACAAGTTCCAGGAATTAATAATATAACTGGTTTTGATTTATCACCTGATGCATAAATTCTCATGTTAGTCACCTCTAACTCTCTACTATAAATACTTTAATGCTTTATTTTGCTTAATGCAAGTATTTAAAGACTATTTCAAAGTTATTGTAAAAAATAAAAAAGTCCGACTTACATCGAACTAAATATTCTAATAATGGTCGGGACAATGAGATTCGAACTCATGATCTCCTGCTCCCAAAGCAGGCGCGCTAACCAAACTACACTATGTCCCGATAAAGTATTTATGGTGCGCCCAGAAGGACTCGAACCTTCAGCCCTTTGATTCGTAGTCAAATACTCTATCCATTGAGCTATGGGCGCAAAACAATGGAGGTTCCTGGCGGATTCGAACCGTCGATGAATGAGTTGCAGTCATTTGCCTTACCAGCTTGGCTAAGGAACCATAGCGCCATAATATTAAAACATAAATTTAGTAAAATATCAATATATTTTGTAAATCTAAGTAAAAATTCTTAACGTAATAGCTGTTAAATTAACAATATTAACCCTAATCAATATAAGTTATTCTAGAATTATCTTTTCTAGATATATATTTATTTCCATTTAACTTAGTTGGATAGCCTATACATAATATACAAAATGGTATTTTATTTTTACTTAAATCTAAATTAATTGTAGCAGCTAATTTTTTTACTCTTTCTTGATTTGGATATATTCCTAAATAAACACTTCCAAGATCTAAATTAACTGCTTCTAACATCATATTTTCAATACATAATGCCATATCTTGGATTGCGTATCCTTTATCTTGAACAGTTATTCTATTTTCATCTAAGACAGGAATAATTACTAAATTAGAATTTAAACATGGTTTAGCATAACTAGAAACATCTGCTAACTTATTTATTATATCTTTATTTTTAATAACTATAAATTCCCATGGTTGTTCATTTTTAGCAGATGGAGCTAACATTCCAGCTTCTAATATTAGTTCTATTTTTTCTTGCTCAACTTTTTTATTTTCAAAATTTCTTACACTTCTTCTTGTTGCTATTTCTTTTAATAATTCCATATTATTTCTCTCTTTTTAATTATAACAAAAATAGATGCCTTTTATTTAGCATCTATTTAATTAATTCAAGTAATTGACTAAAATCATCGATTATTTTGTATGGATTATACTTTTCTAATCTAGAAATATCTTGATAGCCATAACTACATCCGATTTTTAATTTAATTGAAGCGTTATTTGCTAGTATCATATCTACATCAGAATCACCTACATATACTATTTGACTACTATCTAAATTATATTTGCTTTTTATTAAATTAATCATATAAGGGTCAGGCTTAGTAGGTAAATTGTCTTTTACACCATATATTCCATCAAATAAGTTATTGAATAATTTATTTACTAATTCTATAGCGGCAGAAGAAGGTTTATTAGTAACTACAAATAACAAATAATTATTTTGCTTTAATTTAGTTAAAGTATCAACTACATTTTTATAAGGCTTAGAATAAATACAAACATTATTTATATAGTGATTTAAATATACATCATATACATCTTTATATAATTGTTCTTTTTTATTTTCACCTACGCTTTTTCTAATTAATACTCTTGAGCCATTTCCTATGAAATTTCTATAATCTTCTAATTTATTTGTTGAAAGATTATGTTTAATTAAAGAATAATTAACTGAATTAGCAATATCTTGTAATGTATCAACTAAAGTACCATCTAGATCAAATATAAATGCTTTTATCATATTAAGCAGCTTTAAAATCAGCCCACATTTGATTTAATTTTTCAGTTTGTGAACCAAAATCTTTCATAATAGCGCATCTAGTAATTACATCATATGAAGGATATTGAGCATCAAATTGTCTATTTCTTTCACTTACTACAATTGTAGCATCTTCTCCTTCAGGTAATGTACCTTCAAAAAAGTAAGATAGATCTACTTCATCATATTCATCATAGTTTTCATCATCTTCACTAGCAGCATATGTATCTACAATATAATCAAATATTTCTTGACCAGCAATAGCTGATGTATAACCTGTATATGACATGTTTTTAACTGCTATTTCAGGTAAAGATAGAAAATCTAAGAAATAGCTAGAAATTGACTTATTTGAAGTATTTGGCATTACCCAACCATCAAACCAAATATTTGATCCTTCATTAGGAATATAATATCCTAAACTACCTTCTTCATTTTCTTCATCAGCAACATCCATTGAATATACTGAATCTCCTGACCAGGATAAAGAGGCATAATATGTACCTTTTACAATTTCTGTTTTACCATCATCAACTTCTAATCCGTAGATATTACTTTTTAATTGAATTAATGCTTGTTTACATTTTTCTAAAGTATCATCATCACATCTATTAAATATTTCACTTAATTTATCATTATATTCACTAGCAGTTATTTCACCTTTATCATATTTATCTTTATAAGATAATAATTCATCTTTATAAACATGCATAACAGCTGTAAAATAAGTATCTCTTACACTATCTTTTACTGTTACTTTTCCTTTTAAAGAAGAAGACCACATACAATCCCAACTAGATAAATCCTCTTCACTTACAAATTTTGTATTATAAGTAAATCCCATTGTCCCCCATGTATAAGGAATAGAATATTCAGATAATTTATTCTTTTTAAATAAATCTTTAATATAAATAGAGGCATATTTATTATAGTTAGGAATAGATGTATATAAATTTGTGTCATAACTATAATCAAATGTTTTAAGCATGTTTTCAGCAGCCATTTTTTGAATCATATAATCAGAAGTACAAACTAAATCAGCTTTAACTGATCCTAATTTTAGTTGATTATAAATATCTTCATTAGTTGAAAATGTAGCGTAATTTACAGTAATTGTTCTTCCAGTTTTTTCTTTATACCAGCTTTTAAAATCATCTAGTACGCTAGTTTCATCTTTAGAATAATAACCATTTTCATCAATACCTAAATTAATATAGTCTTCACAATTATATATAGTAATATAATCATCTGTAATTATGCTATTACAGCTAGTTAATGGTAATAACATAGAAAGAATAGATAAACATAATTTAGTTTTTTTCATTTATTTATGCTCCCTTCTTTTCTTTTAAACTATCTTTTTTAGCTTTAATGTTAATAATTATCATTACTAATAATATAGCGACAAATATAATTGTAGTTAAAGCTCTTAATTGAATAGGAAGTCCGCTCTTTTTAGTAGCAGAATCTACATATGTAGATAAAGTGTCAAATACCATTCCATTACTTGAGAAGCTAGGTCTAGTAAAGGCTGTAATAATATAGTCATCTAATGATAAAGTTACAGATAACATAAATCCTGCAATGATGCCTGGAAATATTTCAGGGATGACTGTTTTAAATAAGGCTTGAGATTGACTTGCTCCTAAGTCCAATGCTGCTTCATATAAATTAGGATCCATTTGTTGTAACTTAGGTTGAACTGATAATACTACAAAAGGAAATGTTAATACTGTATGACCAATAAGAAGTGTTAAAAAACTTCTTTCCCATTTACAAGTTACAAACAAAATTGCTAAAGAAATAGCAATGACTATTTCAGCGTTAACAACAGGAATTTGAGTAATAAAATCTAATACATTTCTTACTCTTTTTTTGGCATAGAACATACCAATAGCACCAATAGTACCAATCAAAGTAGCACATATTCCACTACAAATAGCAATTAATAAAGTATTACCTACTGCTACCCAAATCTTTTGAGAATAATAGTTATTTGTTGAAAATAATCTAATATAAGTTTCAAAAGAAAATCCATTCCATTTACCAACGACATTAGAATCAGTGAATGAAAATATCATTAAATATAAAATTGGTGCATACATTAAAAGTAATACAAGGACAATGAATATTTTTACTAATACATATTTAATAGTGAATTTTGTATTTTTATATTGTTTAACATTATTTTCTACCATAATCCACCTCTAACATTACTTTCTTTTTTACTATTTTTAGTAACAATTAATGAAATACCAATCATTACTAACATAATTAAAGCTAATACTGAACCAACATTATAATTAGAAGCAGTGCCGAAATTTAAAGCGATTAAATTACCAATTAAAGTAGTTTTACCTCCACCTAATTTATCTGCAATAACATAAGAAGACATTGTAGGCATAAATGTCATTAAACAAGCAGAAATAATTCCAGGAACTGACATTGGTAAAATTGCTTTAATAAATACATAAAACGAATTAGCACCTAAATCAGAAGCTGCTTCAATTTGAGATTTATCTAATTTCAACATTGTTGAATATAAAGGAAGAATAGCAAATGGTAAATAATTATATACCATACCAATTATTGTTGCAGTAAGTGGTAAATTAGCACTAGTTATTCCCATCCAAGATAATATATCTTTGGTGGCAATTGTTCTAATAACAAAGTTAATCCACATTGGCATAATAAATAAATATACTAATACTTTATTTTTATTATATTTCTTATTTGAAAGAAAATAAGCGATAGGATATGCAATTATTAAACAACAAAGAGTATTTAATAAACCTACTAATATTGATATACCAATAACTTTAAAATTAGATTGTGAAGAAAATACAGTGGCAAAATTATTAAAGGTAAATTGCCCTGTAGTTTTATCAGTAAAAGCGTAATATAAAACTAAAAATAATGGAAATACTACAAATAATAACATGAATAAACCATAAGGTATACAAAGGTCTTTTCTTGTAAGATGTAGTCTAAACTTAGACTTATGCATGGTTTTTATCTCCTACTTTTAACTTAACATGAATATATGAAGGATCGATTTTAACACTAACTTTATCGTTTTCATTCCATAAATCAGGTGTATCTAAAACAAAGTCTTCTTCATCTTCATTTCTAACAATAATTTGATAATGATCACCATGGTAAATCATTTGAATAATATTACCTTCAAATTGACCATAATCTTCTTCATCAGAAATAGAAACACCATCAAAAGGAATTTCAACAATTATTTCTTTATCTTCTACATCAACAGGATTATTTTTTGCATCAACTAAAAC
>CAVFIT010000015.1:11651-14642 GCA_963622735.1 Phocaeicola dorei
TATCTTGGTTAAATTTACATCCAGGGAATAAAGATAAAATATCATAATCAAATTCTTTATCAGCAAAACTAATTTTATAATCAGAAGTTAAATAACCTTCATAGAAATTAGAAGTAAATGGTTTAGCCATAATTTGAATATTATTAGGTTCAACAGAAATACCTATTTCAATTCCTTCATCTAATTCTTTAGTAGATTGAGCGATTAATTCAGATTTTCCAACCATAATAATATATTCAAAGTGCATACCTTTAAATATTTTTGATTTAATAACGCCATTAACTATACCTTCATCTTTAGGTAATAAAATAACATCTTCAGGTCTTACAACTACATCAACTTTTTGATTAGGTTCAAAATCATCAACACAATCGAATACTTTATTTAAGAATCTTACTTTATGATCTTTAAACATTGTACCTGTGTAAATATTAGAATCACCAATAAAGTCAGCAACAAATGAATTTTTAGGTTCATCATAAATACCTTTAGGAGTACCAACTTGTTGAATTTCACCATCGTTAATAACAACTATAGTATCTGACATTGTTAATGCCTCTTCTTGATCATGAGTAACATAAATAAATGTAATACCTAGTTTTTTATGCATTTCTTTTAATTCAAGTTGCATATCTTTTCTCATCTTTAAATCAAGCGCACCTAAAGGTTCATCAAGTAATAAGATTTCTGGTTCATTAACAATAGCTCTAGCAATAGCAATTCTTTGTTGTTGACCACCACTTAAAGTTGTAATATCTCTTTTTTCAAAACCTTCAAGATCAACAATTTTTAAAGCATTTCTAACTTTTTGATCGATTTCTTGCTTAGATAAATGTTTATATTTTGTAACAGTTTTACCAAATAGATTTTTACCTTCATAAGGAATCTTTTTTAACTTTAAGCCGAATGCAATATTGTTATAAATATTTAAATGAGCAAATAAAGCATATTTTTGGAATACTGTATTTATAGGTCTTTTATAAGGTGGTAAGAGTGATATATCTTTACCATTTAATAAAATTTGACCTGATGTAGGAAGTTCAAAACCAGCAATCATTCTAAGAGTAGTAGTCTTACCACATCCAGAAGGGCCTAAGAAAGTAACAAATTCACCTTTCTTAATTTTTAAATTAAAGTTTTCAACAGCATATACATCGCTGTTATCATATTTTTTACAAACATTATTTAATTCAATAATGTAGTCTTGATTATTTTCTTGTTCAATTTTATTTGTTTCCATTTTAATTAACCTTTCTATATTTATCTATTTAATTAAAAATTAGGAGGGGATGAGACCCAAATAACTTTAGCAAGTTTATCTTTAGGGTTATATAAATAATGTACTTTACTAGTTTTAAAATAGAATGTTTCCCCTTTTTTACAACGTATTTTTTTATTGTCGTAACAAACAACTACTTCACCTTCTAAAATATAACCAAATTCTTCACCTTCATGAGGAACATCTTCTACAGTCTTATGTCGAGGTTGGATAATTACTACAACAGGTTCCATCTCATTTTTTTGAGCGTTATTTACTAACCATGTCATAGAATAGCCATCCTCTTCTTTAGTTATATAATCATTAGAATTAAAGACAATCTTTTCATCTGAATCGTCATTGAAAAATTCTTTTAAAGTAGTACCTAAAGCTAGTAATATATCAACTAAAGTAGCTAAAGAAGGCGAAGTAAGATTATTTTCTAATTGAGATATATAACCTTTAGTAACATCACATCTATTAGCTAATTCCTCTTGAGAAAGGTTTAAAGTATTTCTTAAATCACGAATCTTTTTTCCAATATCCATAGTTCCTCCTTTTGTTTAGTTATATTAAACTTTTTTCTTAATAAATTTAAATAACAAATTATTTATACTATATTTATTTCTCTTAGTCAATCGTTTTTTACTCACTATTTTAATACATATAAAAAAGTGGCTTAACTAAGCCTTTTTTAATTAAATTTTCTTTTAGAATTTTCATACAATTTTAAACTATTTGTTTAATAATATTAAACTAAACCAAAAATTCTTATAAATTATATTTTAGAAAATGTATTATAATTAAAATATGGAAAATAAAGAATACATAGATGATTTATTTATAAGAATAAGTAAATCAAAATTTAGATCATCGTTTCATTTAAGTGCAAAAGATAAAGAATATATATTAAATAAAGGCTTACCTACGATTAAACAACACGCATATGACTTTGTAAATAAACGTTTAAAACCATCACTAATTTTAAATGATGGAAAACAAACTCCTTATAAAGGTCATCCTGTTTTTATAGCTCAACATGCAACCGCTTGCTGTTGTAGAAAATGTCTTAATAAATGGCATAAAATTCCTTTAAATGTAGAATTAGATTCAAATCAAGTTGATTTTATTGTATATATAATAATGGAATTTATTAAAAAAGAAATTAATAATCATGATTAAAGTAGTATTTGTTTGCTATGGAAATATATGTAGATCAGCTTCTAGTGAATATATATTTAAAGATATTATTAAAAAACATAATTTAGAAGATAAATTTGAAATAATATCTAGAGGTATATCTAATTGTGAAACTGGACATGATATATATTATCCTTCTAAGTTAATCTTAGATAAGAATCACATACCATATTCTTCTCATCATGCTAAAAAAATAGATGATGAAGATATTATAACTGCTGATTATATTCTTTGCATGGAAAAATCACATATACAAGCTATTAAAGAAGAATATTCATTTACGATTTATAAAGACAAATTACATTTACTTGGAGAATATTTAAATGATGATATAGAAATTGAAGATCCTTATTATTATAAAAATTTTCAAAAAGTATATGATTTAATATATGACTCATGCCTGTCTTTTTTAAAATATCTTATTAAAAATAATTTAATAAATTAAAAAAGTTGATCCTATGAAAATGAACTTGTTAGATTCACTTTTTAATCAACTTTTTATTTTATATTAGATAATTTATAAAGTAATATAC
>CAVFIT010000016.1:0-3835 GCA_963622735.1 Phocaeicola dorei
AAAGAAATAGTATTAAATGATCAACTTAAAAAAATAGGTGAAGATGCATTTTATTTTTGTACTAAATTAACTTCAATATTTATTCCTAAATCTGTAACTACAATTATAAATAATCCATTTAATTATTGTTATAAATTAAAATCAATAGAAGTTGATAAATTAAATCCTATATTTGATAGTAGAAATAATTGTAATTGTATTATTAAAACAAAAGAAAATAAATTAATTAGTGGATGTAAGAATTCTAAAATACCTGATAATATTACTGTTATTGGTGATAATTGTTTTAAAGGAAATAGAATTTCAAATATTAATTTACCATTAAGCATAACAAAAATTGGAAATTATGCATTTAATGGTAATAATTTAACTTCTATTTATATTCCTAAAAATGTTAAATCTATTGGGAAAACAATTCTTAATTATTGTTTAGATTTGGATTCTATTCAAATTGACAAAGATAATAAATATTATGATAGTAGAAATAACTGCAATTGTATTATTCAAACTAAGACAAATAATTTAATACAAGGTTGTAAATCTAGTTTTATTCCTGATGGAGTTAAAATAGTTTCAAAAAGAGCATTTAATTTATGTTCTATTAAAAATATTAATATTCCTGATAGTGTAGAACAAATTGAAGATGAAGCATTTAGAGGTTGTGAAGAATTAACTAGTGTTAAGTTATCTTCATCAATGAAAATAATTAAAAAAGAAGTGTTTTTATGTTGTGATAATTTAAAATCTATTTATATTAATGATAATATTGAAAGAATAGAAAAAGACGCTTTCTCATATTGTGTAAATTTAAATGATATTTATATAGGTAAAAATGTGCATAAACTTATTGGAAATCCTTTTACTAGTTGTTATAAATTGAAATCTATACAAGTAAGTCAAGAAAATAAGTTTTATAATAGTATAAATAACTGTAACGCTATAATTAATACATTAACAGGTGAATTAATATGTGGATGTGATAATACTATTTTTGTTGAAGGTATAAAATCTATTGGTACAGATTCATTTTATAAATGCAGCAATTTAAATAGTATTAATATTCCAAATAGTGTAGAAGAGATTCAAGAATGGGCTTTTAATTTTTGTAAAAATCTAAGCGAAGTTAATATTTTAAATAGCGATATAAATGTTGATGAATATTCTTTTAATAGTTGCCCAAAATTAAAATATTTAACAATAGGTGATAAAAAAGTAAAAATAGTTAACCAAATTCTAAAATAGAAGAATTTTCATAAAACATTAAATTATTTTACTAACATGTTTATAAAGTGATATTATTTACTTGTATATTTTGGAGGGAAAATTACAATATTATGAAAAAGAATAAAGCTATTATATTTTGCTTATCTATTGTTTCTATTTTAGGTTGTATTAATGGATTAACTTCTTGTAATCAAACTAGTTCAACTACTTCTAGTTCTAATGCAGTTACTTCTTCTAGTAGTGTTATTAGTTCTAGTTCAGATGAAGAGGTTATATCTTCTTATTCAAGTGTAGGAGTAGATTGGACTTCTTCTCAAAAAGAATTGTTAACTAAATATTGTGGGGAAGTATTACCTTATCCAGCAGGTTTTAATGGACAAGCTATTGTTGAAGAAGTAGAAAATTCTAATGGTAGAAAATATTTACATATTATTAATTATTCTAGTGAATTAACTATTAGTGATTATTATAAACAATTAAATAACAAAGGTTGGACTAGTGTTAAAGATTATAAAGGAAATGTTTGTAAAACTGATTCAACTGGACTTAATTATTATGAATTAAATAATATATCTAGTGATAATTCAAAAGGTTATAATCTTAGATATTATTTTTATGAGAGTGATTATAATTTATATAAATATAATGTTATAGATTGTTTTAATGATTTAGATACAACTATATCAAATGATACTGAATATAATGTCTATGAAAAAAGCGCATTTAATTCAGTATTAACTTTACTTCCTGCTAAATTAAAAACAGGAGTTAATAGTCAAGTATATGCACCTAGTGAAGATGATATATATGTATATGATAGTTTAGCTATAGATTTAACAAGTCAAAATGTTAAAATACTTCAAGATGATAACTGGGTAATTGATCAAGACTTAACTACTAAAAATAATAATTATGTCTTAAAAAAGAACGCTAGTGATGGAACTAGAGTCACTGCTACTATTTATTATTTCCAAGGTAATTTTGTTAAATTTACTTATAATAAAGAATTGTTTGAATCTTCATCATGGCCTAGTGCATTTGTAAGTGAATTTGAAACTAAAACAGGAATTACTATTCCTGAATTTGGTGAGACTAGTGCAGAAGATATAAATAAATACTTCTATTTTAAAAAGGGTGGAGTTAGTTATATTTATGCTCAATTAGAAGATGATATTGAAGTAGAATATAAAGATTTATTATCTCAAACATCTGCTATATATGATGCTAGTAAACAATGGTTTACTGACTGGAATGAAAAAGGGTACATATATGGTAAAACCGGTATTGATTATAATGATAATTATAAAGATATGTTTAGAATAGCATTTTCTTTATTAGAAAAGCCTTATGATAATATAGTTACTAGTTATCCTACTAATCAATTAAATGAATTCTTTACAAAAAATAATATAACTGGTGTAAATGTTCCTACATTTGATTTTACAAATTATACAAGTAATAGTTTACGTGTAGATATTTCTAATTATGAAGACCAATATCCATCATGTTATCAAGAAGTAAAAGAAGATCCTTCTTATTACAATGTAGATGAAGATGATGAAGAGCAGATTAAACAAGCCGCTAAAGAATTAGCAAAAGAAAAGACTACATTTACTATTAAAGTATATGATCCTTTACAAAAGTCATACAATTATTTACTTTCTAGTTTAAAAAATATTAGATGGGCTAAAGTAAATGATTTTAGTTATGATGCTAGTTATGAAGATGAAAATGGTAAATTAAAAATCAGTGTAGGAAAAGATGAAGACATTACTAAATTAGTATTTACTTATGGAAGTGGAACTACTCATCAAAAAGGAATACAATTTGAAACAAAAAGTGCTGTTGTAAGTCCAGGAGAGACTTATCAATGTGATTTAATAATTAATTGTATTGAAGGTGATGTAAGTTATACTTCTAGTAATAGTAAGTTTAGTGTTGATAGTAACGGATTAGTAAGTATTAGTAAAGATGCTAAAAGTGGTGAATATACATTAATAACAGCATCTATAACATCTAATGGAGTTACATATACTGATACTTGTAATTTAGCAATACCTGAAAACTACACTTTAGAAAATACAATTAATAAAGTAGCAGATCAATTTAATGCATGTGAATTATTAGATAAAGGTGATAGTGGATATGCTACACCAACTTTAATAGATCAAAATGATCCTTCAAAAGGCTATACATTTACTTGTTATCCTAGTTATATTACTTCAATAGAAGAAGGAGAAAGCTATGTTGAAGATAATTTAATACCAGATAAAGAACTTGAATTGTTTTCAAATAATAATGACGATGAATGGACATTACAAGAAGATGGAAGTTATTTTACTGATTATGTAGCATTTAATTATGATGGATCAGCAGTTGATTTATGTTTCTATGTATTTACTTCTAGTGATGGATTAGTAGGTATTAAAGTAAAAACAATAGAATGGTAATTTAATATCTTTATTTATATAACCTCTTTGCTATTTAAGTAAGGAGGTTTTTAAATACTTGAATTATTTAATTTCATATTTTAATTAAACAAATTCATTAAAATTTAAATCTAAAATTCAAAATAAACTAAATAAAACTATAAATTTATAAACAAATAATG
>CAVFIT010000017.1:0-2533 GCA_963622735.1 Phocaeicola dorei
GTTATATACTTCAACTGAACTAATTCCATATTTTGAAAAAAAACAAGAATATGAAAATAATTTAAGGGTTTTAACTTTTGGAACAAAAGAATATGAAGACTATTTAAGTGAATATTTTAAATATGTAAATAGTCTATCAAATATACCTCAAATAAAAGAATATTTATATTCATATCAACAAATACAAAAAATAAAGAAAATATTTGAAAAGGAACTATTAGAAAAAATAAGATGAACACTATAAGAATAATAGGTGGTAAATATAGATCTAGACATCTAGAATTACCTAAATTAGATAAAACTGTAAGACCTACTCAAGATAAAGTTAGACAAGCCATTTTTTCTGCACTAGGAAATAACTTAAATGGTGGAATAGTTTTAGATTTATTTTCTGGAAGTGGGGCATATGGATTTGAAGCTATATCTAGAGGTGCAGATTTTGTATACTTTAACGATACAAATTTAACATGTGTAAAAGCTATTAAAGAAAGTGGTAAAAAACTAGATTGTCTTAATAATATGAAAGTATCTAATCTAAATTATAGTCAATATTTAAAAGGATTAAAAAACATTAAATTTGATTATGTATTTTTAGATCCACCTTATGCATTAGAAGTAAATCAAGAAATAATTAAGTATCTATTAGATAACAATTTATTATCTAATAATGCTAAAATTATAGCTGAGCAAGAAATTGAACTTGTTCCTATTGATGGATTTAGTTTAAAAACATATAAATATTCTTATAAAAGAGTAGGAATATATTCAAAGGAGAATTAAAAAATGAGAACAGCATGTTATCCAGGAAGTTTTGATCCAATTACAAATGGTCATGTAGATATCGCATTACGTGCATTACAAATGTTTGATAAATTATATGTAATAGTATCTGAAAACTCTGAAAAGAGTAGATACATGTTTACTACCTCTCAAAGAGTTGAAATGTGTAAAGAAGTATTTAAAGACTATCCTAATATAGAAGTAATTGAAGGTAAAGGATTAACTGCATACCAAGCTAAAGAATTAAATTGTCATGCTATTATTAGAGGACTTAGAATGGTATCAGATTATGAATATGAAGTTCAGTTTGCTGAAATTAATTCTTATTTAGCTAAAGATGTTGATATGGTATTTTTAATGGCAAGAAAAGAATTCTCGTTTATCTCATCTACTAGAGTAAAAGAAATTTATTACTACAATGGTGATATTTCTAATTTAGTACCAAAACCTGTATTAGAAGAATTTCATAAATATAATATTAAAAAAGAAAAATAAAATAGATAATTATACTTTAGTTTAAAAGAAATTTATCTACATGAAAAAAGCACCCTGATAAGGTGCTTTTAATCTTGATTAAATTACTTAGTAGAAACAATAGATTCGTTAAAGAACTTTTGAAGACCTAAATAAACCTTTGTTGTAGCATCAGAAGATGATGTTGTATCTGAAAAAGATGTATAGATTTTAGCAATATGGAAATTGTAATTATCACCTAAAACAGTATATGAAGGTTTTTCTAATGTTGAATATGTAGAAATTTCAGGATCTATATTTGAACTTTTTCTAAACCACATTAATGTATTTGAAGGAATAGAAGTTTCAGAATCAAAGGCTGTAGAATCTTGTGCAATTTCAGTGTTGTTTGCAACATCACTTCTAGAAGTATATTCACTCCAGAAACCATAAACAGTTCTTCTATGGTTAGTGTTATTACTACTAGCAGCTGTAGCTAAATCTTGAATTTGTTGAGTTGTTACTAAATAGTGGTTGTACCAATTTTCATCATCGTTCCAGTTAGATTTATTTTCATCAGTGATGTCTGTTTGTAAATAATAAATCTTTACAGGATTAGAAGCGTTAGAAATATATTTTTGAACACCTTTTTGATTATCATCATCACTAGGTAATCCAGATATAAACATTACAGCAAATTCTTCTCCGCCGTTATCTAAATTATCAATTTTTGAAATTAATTGAGTGTAATTAATTCTATTATGTTCATAATATTTAGTTCTATCAGCTTCAGTAACTGCAGCGTTAATACCTTGAGTAATAGGGGAGATACATAAAACTATAGCGACTACAGCACCAACTAATAAAACTACTTGGAACCAGGCTGTTGATTTAATCCATTCCCAAATTCTATCAAAAACTTTTTTCATATAAATTTCTCCTACAATACTTGTTAGTAATATTTATTATAAATAATAAATCCCTAACTAGCAATCTTTAATATATTATCATTAAAAGCTTGTATATTCAATAATTTTGAACACATATTTTACATAAAAAATTGAATAATGTAATGTTCTACTTGAAAAAAGTTTTTAAGTTGTATATTATTATCTAGTAATTACGAGGAGTTATTATGGGAAGAAAAAGATACGAAGCTAGAAATTCCGTTAATCAATGGAAAGAAAGAAACGCTAAGAAAAAAGCTAGATTAGCTAAAAAACACTTAGCCGCTAAAGCTGAAGCAAATACAGCTAGTAAGTAATTAAACTTATTAATTAATATAACCCTTCGGGTTTAT
>CAVFIT010000018.1:0-11342 GCA_963622735.1 Phocaeicola dorei
TCTAGCGTTTTTAATAAAAAATATTTTTAAAAAAATATAATGTATATTTTATATATGTTTTGTGCTAAAATATTTAGGACTTTAATAAAGAGGTGTGATTTAGTGGAAAATTTTATTGAAATATTAAAAGCAATTGTTTTTGGTATAGTCGAAGGTATTACTGAATGGCTTCCTATATCATCAACTGGACATATGATTATTTTAGGCCAATTCTTTGGCTTTGAACAAACCCAAGGTAAAGCATTCTATGATTTCTTTTTAGTAATTATTCAATTAGGTGCTATTTGTGCTGTTATTGTTTCTTTCTTTAAAGAACTTTGGCCTTTTGGTAAAAATAAAACAAAACCTCAAAAACGTAACGTTTATTTAACTTGGGCTAAAATTCTTGTCGCATCAATTCCAGCTGGAATTATCGGCATTATATTTAATGATAAGCTTGAAAAATATCTATATAACTATTTAACTGTTTCAATTATGTTAATTGTATATGGTGTTGTATTTATATTAATTGAACTTTCTTTAAAAAGAAGAGCTATCAAAATCAAACAAAGATATAATCTTAATAGAGAAAGTAAAACTTCTTATGACGATGATGATGATGACGACGAAAATTCTAATTATCCATTATTCAAAATCAAATCTATCAAACAAATTAGTATTCAATACGCTTTAATTATTGGTTTAGCACAATGTCTTGCTTTAATTCCTGGAACTTCAAGAAGTGGTATAACTATTTGTGCTGCTTTATTACTATCTATCGATAGAAGTACATCAACTAAATTCTCTTTCTATCTTTCTATCCCAGCAATGCTTGGTGGTAGTGCTATTAAAGCAGCTATGTATGGAATAGATGTTTCTAAAGGTAAAGCTGATCCAATTAATGGATTCCAAATTTTATTAATTGTTATCGCTATGGTAGTAGCCTTTGTAGTTTCTTTACTTACTATTAAATACTTCCTTAAACTTATTAGAACAAAAACATTTATTGGATTTGGTATATATCGTGTAGTGTTTGGTATAGTTTTATTAATAATATTCTACGTAGTTAATAAAGGTCAACTTGATGTAATATCACTTCAAAATTCTATGAATATAAGTTTAAATAGTATTAATTCGTCTAACTTATCAGCTCATAATTTACGTAAAATTGATTTATGTAGAATATAAAAGTATAATATTAAAGCATTGGAGAAATAACTCATGGAACAAAATAATTTAAACCAAGAACAACTTAATTCGATTTCATTGAAATCTAATGAACCTATAAATAACCCTCAATACCAACCAGAGGAAGAAGAAAAAGGTATAACATTATCTCAAATATGGCGCATGATTATTAAACACTGGGTTGCTTTAATAATATGTGTCCTTGTTGGATTTGCTGGTGGATTTGGCTATGCTAAATTTGTTAAAAAACCTAGTTATCAATCTTCAGTTCAAATGATGATTGTTAATTCTGGTTCTACAACTACAACTGCTGAAAATGAAATATCATTAGCTATTAGAAAAACTCAAATCGCCTATGGTTATCTTACAACTGATGAAGTCGCTACTTCTGTTGGTAAGAAATTAGGTGAAAAGAAATATGATATCTATTTAAAAGATGATAATGGTAATACTACAGAAAACGTCGATGTTTCTGCTGTTAAAAAGCTCTATTCAGTTAGTATACCTACAGTTGTTTCAAGTACAACTTCTATCTATTTAACTATTACTTCTAATTGTAATAATAGAAATATGGCTATTGATGTAGTTAACTTTGTTGCTACAAGTGCAATTGAACTTGTTAATAACACATCTAGTTCTGTATATGGTTATTTAAACAATTCCCTTACATGTATTGGAACTGCTAACTCTGCTAAAGACACTTCTACTTCTACAGCTGTTTTATCAATCATTGGTGCTGTTATCGGTTTAGTAGTTGGTGCTGCTTATGGTATTATTAGAGAACTTACAAATACTCATGTTTCATCTAAACAAGAACTTGAAACTCTATCTGGATACAAAGTTATCGGTATGATTCCAAAAGCAGAACTTAACGAAGATGAAAAGGAAGGAGAAAGTGAAAATGCCTAATAATGAAACTAAAACTGGTTCACAATATCGTTTACATAATAAAGGTTTAATTACTGATTTTAATTCTCCCCAAGCAGATGCTGTTATTCGTCTTCAAACAAATATTGATTTTGCTTCAGTAGAAAAGAAAATTAACTGCTTTGCTGTTACTTCTGCTCAAGAAGCTGAAGGTAAAACAACAACTTCTTGTAACCTTGCATTAGTATATGCTGAAAAAGGTTTAAAAGTTTGTCTTCTTGACTTTGATTTAAGACAACCTGCTATTCATAAAGTCTTTAATTTAAAAAATGATCTTGGTGTTGTTGATTATGTTAAAGGCGATTGTGAAATTGATGATATTATTAAACACGCAGATAAAGTTGATTTAATCACTCCTGGTAGCCATACACCTTTCCCTTCAAAGGTATTAGGCTCAGAAAAAACTATTCAACTTATTAATGAACTTAAGAAAAGATATGATTATGTTATCGTCGATACTCCTCCTGTATTAGTAGTATCTGATGCTTATTTAATTGGTCAAATCGTTGATGGTTTCTTAATTGTATGTTCTCAACACATTTCTAAGAAAAAGGATGTTGTTGCAGCCTGCCACTCATTAGAAGAAAAAAGAATGAATATCATTGGTATTGCTATGTGTATGGTTACTACTGATGAAGATAATGGTAAAGGCGGTTATGGTTATGCTACTAAATATGGTTATGGCTATGGTTATGGTGGATATCATAAAAATAAAGACAAGAAAAAAGAAGATAAATAACAATATTAAAGGCTTTCTATTAAATGTAGAAAGCCTTTTTACTTATTTAAAATTACTTTATTAATAAATCCATCTATTCCTAATGCGATATCATTATATGCAGTTTCAAAATCATTAGTGCAATAAGGATCTTGGATATCTCTTTTTTGATCTGTGTATTCTAATAAATTGTGTATTTTATTAACATTTACATTAGATACAAATCTTTTAATTTTAATTTTTTGGTATTGTTCCATTACTATTACATAATCTGAAGAAGCGTAATCAGCTAAAGTAAGTTTATGCGCACTATGAATAGAATAAGGAATATTATGTTTATCTAATTCCTTTTTACTACCTATGTGCATATCTAAACCTGCAGTAGAAGATTCTAATCCTGCAGATATTACCTCATATTGATCTAATAATCCTAATTGATCTAGTCTATATCTTAAAAGAAACATTGCTAGAGGTGATCTACAAATATTTCCTAAACATATAAATATTATTTTTGTTTTATTATTTTCCATAACATATTCCTATTCACATAGAAATTATACTATTTAATTTATTATTTTGTTAGAATTATGTTAAATTTATTTTAATATGTGTATACTTATTTTTTTCACAATAAGTTTATAGTTTTGTTATTACTCACTTTACTATTTAATTTTTGTAATTGATTGAATTTTGTTTTAATAATTTATTATGACTTGTGTTTATCTTTTATCATTGTAATTGATGTACTATTAATTCAACACATGTAATAAATTAGGAAATCTTATCGCAACACTTATAATTTAATATTAACATTTATAAAAGTTACTCTATTAAAATTTAAACAAATCATCAATCGTAATTGATTTAACAAATACATCAGAATATTGGTTCTTGTTTAATCCATAAGTAGATATAAGCGTACTCATAATTGAATATTTATTACTTACTTTTTCTCTGATCTTATTAATTCTATTGTTAATTTTTAAATAATATTCTTTATTTAAATTAAACTTAGAAGAATAGAACTTAATCTCACAAATGTTAATAATATTATCCTTTCTAGTCAAGATAAGATTGATCTGGTATCCATCTTCTTTGTTAAAATATGCACTTTCTAAAGTAGATACACCTAAAATTCCTAAAGCAAATTTAATTTGATCAATATAGTTAAAACATACATTTTCAAAAGAGAATCCAGCCCAAGAATTTATAATATTACTTGAAATATTTTCAGTAAAAAAATCCTTACTATTATGCTTATCTAGACAAAAATTTAAATAAAACATACAAAATGGATCAACTAGCTTATAATATGTTTCTCTTTTAGAAAGTCCAAAAGGATTATATTTCACTACAAAATCACTTGCAATTAAACCATTTAAATATTTGGATAAAGTCCCACCTTCTTTAATTCCAGTCTTTTTTGAAATTTCTTCTCTTGTATATCCAAAATTTTTAGTATACAACAATTTCACTATTTCTTTTGCTTTATCACTATATGTAAATACGGATTTAAACAATCTGTCAAATTCAAATTCTAATTTAGCATTCTTCTTAAAGAATAAATTATCAATGTTTTGGGAAACTGAATATTCATTATCAATATAATTAAGGTAATATGGAATACCTCCTAATATCATATAAATTAATGTTATATCATATTTTGAAAACTCAATATTTTTAGATTTTAAGAATTCTTCACATTCATTTAATGTGAAAGGAGATAATTTAATTTCATAGGTGACTCTACCATATAATCCGCCATGATTATTTATTAAATTATTTTCCATCCAGCTTGTTGCACTACCACAAATAATTAACATTAAATTTTCTTTAGCACATCCATAAGAATTCCAAAAACCTTCAAAAGCTTTTATAAAATCAGAACCTTTTGTATCCATCCATGGTAATTCATCAATAAATACCACCATTCTTTTCTTTGAATCATTTTTATTTAACAAAATTTTTAAATAATTAAAAGCTTCAAACCAATCACTTGGCTTTTTTTTGAATATCTAAGCCATAGAATACTAAACTTGAATAAAATTGATTTAATTGCCTATCTAATTCTTTAGTATCACTTTTATCTTCTGGAGATAATCCTGAATGTTTAAATGTAAAATCATCATGAAAAAATTGATTAATTAAGAAAGTTTTACCTACTCTTCTTCTTCCGTATATAGCAACTAACTCAGTCTTATTAGAGTTATATAATTTTTCTAACTCTTTAACTTCTCTTTCTCTTCCAATCATATATATTTTCAGCCGTGAACTCACTTTTTTAGTCATTCACGGCTTTTTTAGTTAGAGAAAATGTAGAACTTTCATATAATTAAATTATCTAATTTGATTAATATAAAGCAAAACAGCCGTGGAAAGCAATTTTTACCATCTCACGGCTTTTTTATATTTATATGTTAATTAAAAGTATTAGGATGTGAAGTGAACTTATGAAGTCTTTTTATTTCCTTAGTTCACCTTTTTAGTTTACTTTATTTTTTTATTTAATATTTTTATGTTTAATAAACATATATGGAAAGCAAAATATAGAACAGAAGGAGGCTATTAATAAAGCAAATAAGAACACTCCAACTGATATAAATATACTTAATACAGCAAAAAATATTTTTGCCCCTATTAAAAATGCTAGGCCATCTGCATCAAAAGTAAATATGACTCCAGGCATCTTAATTGAAAAACCAGCTATATCAAAAAACATTTCTCCAATCCATGATTCATCAATAAATGCTAAACTAATGCAATAAACATCAGCAATAGCCACATATAATATAATTAAAGGCAAACATATAGTCCAACCTATTCCAACTGTTGAGTAATTCAATATACAAACTATTAAAGTAATAATTGTGTAACATTAACCATAGTTATTCTCTAAAAACGTGAAATGTTTATTATTCACTTGTTTCACATATATCAAACACTTTATTCTTTATGTGTAACTTTTCATTTTATTTTGTTTCACACTTTAATAAATAGTAGTTTTGCAGTTGTTGTGTTTTAATCTCTAAAAAATTAAATAATTTATAGCTATAGACAATAAGTTATATTTTTATATGTTGGTGAAAAATATATACCTAATTTTTTGATACTCAGTGATATATGTAAATGGATTTTCCTTATCACGAGGATTTTGTCACATATCAATTCAAATGCGAACTTATCAAAGTGGTCTAAGAATTCTCTACTTTTTGTACTGCACCCATGTTATGCTATAAATTTCAATAGGTAGGATTCAATACATTTGCTTGACTATTTTTCTATGCTTTCCATTAGAAGGAAATCTTTTAATTTTATGTGCTTTACGTTACTTGTAGAGTAGTCAATATCATCATTTGTTATCAATATTTTAGCATCTACCTGATTAAGGCCATTAAAAGCAGACATTTCACGTTGATATGCTTTATCCTCAGCAACACTATATGCTACTTGAATAAAGTATCTATAATTTCCTTTTTCAGCAAGAAAATCGATTTCCTTGCCATAATTGTCATAAACGCTTAGTTTATATCCCATGTATATAAGTTCGTTATATACGATATTTTCAAGGTTGTGTGTCAAATCGTATCTGTTATCAACGCATCTTATTGAATTTAATGCTACATCACAGTTATATAGTTTGTGGCTGTTTCCCAACACTTTCCTTGCTTTTTTAGAATATCGGTCAGCTTGATCGATTATATACGCTTCAGTTAGGTAGTATATCCATTTTTGAACCGTATTACTGCTGCATTGATTGTTTTTGCCTTTCATATAGTCGGCTATAGCATTAGCTGAGTGTATCCTTGAATTTGATATTAAGGCGAAACTGGCGACTTTACGGAATTCATTGGATTTTTGAATTTTATATCTGTTTATGATGTCATTTTCAACGATGGTTTTGTCAAGGTCATTGAGATAAATTCTAAGTTCCTCTTCTCCTTGAAATTCAAGTCTTTTAGGGAATCCACCCCATATAAGATAATCCGATATGGATACATCTCTCCCAAGTTCTTTTGCATATTCAAGAATTTCTTTATAAATAAATGGCCGTATTCTAAACGCAACATATCTTCCGGACAGTTCTTTTGTAAATTCTTTTGAAAGCAGTTTTGAATTTGATCCGGTAATGAATACAGAGCAGTCACGAAGCCTTAAAGTTTTACAGGCATACTGCCAACCGTCTATTTCCTGCACTTCATCAAGAAATACGTAGCAGTATCCATCTTTTCTCTTATTCTCAACGTATGCAACAATATCTTTCCATTCCTGAATTTGCTCTGTGACGATACGATCCTCAAAATTCAAGTAGATAGTATTATCTGATTTTTCTGTAATTTCAGATCTAATTTGTTTCAATATTTCAGACTTACCGCATCTTCTGACACCGGTAATAATTTTAATGAGGTCGCTGTTATAGAAACTTCTGATTGGGGCGATATATTTTTCACGTTTAATCATGGTGCACTCCTTAATTCTAATCCTTATTGAGAATTTTACCATAATAAAGAAAAATTCTCAATAAGAATCAAATAAAGGGCTTGATTTGCAAATGTCTCTGAACGTTCCTAATGAGGCTTTTCTAACGCATTGATTTCAAACCTTTTCTCATTATTTAATTCTGTATCTTAGACAACAACACCACCGTCTCCACCTGTGATGTATGTAGTAAATAACTATATCAAATAATAAGTCAGAGATTTTTAAAATTCTATTATAGATTGATTTTTATCTTCATAATAATTTATTAAGTGATTTTTAAATCCAGGAACTAACTCTGCAAGTATTACAATAAGTCCTAATCCTCTACTAATTAAATAATGATTTGCAAATATTACAGCAGTTTTTTTATTTCCATCTAAAAATAATTGTTTTTTTCATTACATATAATAACAATTCAATTTCAGCATCATAAGATGTATTCTTAGATAATATTAATGATAAATCTTCTTTCACTTTAAGCTTATAAAGAAGAGGTGAAATATAATTAGTTACACCAATAGATACAGGAACGCTTCTAATTCTTCCTACAGTATAAGTAAATCCCTCTTCTACTATTTCATTAATTTAGCATAATATAGAGTAATTAGTTGAATATGATATAACGCCTTCATCTAATATAAATTCCCATGCATGTTTTAAGTTAACAACTTTAGAAATATCAGATGCAGTCATGTCCTTTACTATACCACCATTAACGATGGTTTCAGTATCAGAATATGTAGTAGCGACGCCTTCTAACATAGCTTGTTTATATATAGAGTCAACTAAATCTCTTCTAGCTAAATCTATATTAATTTTACATTATCAGTTAATTCTATTAACTCATATTGCAATACACCTAATCTTCTGATTATTTTCCATCAAATTATCTAAAACACATACTTATTGTAACTCTCTTTAAAAAATCAAAAGCATTAATTTTTCAAGGATGTTATAGGCACAACATATACACCATCACAACGTTTATACGCAGCATTTGTTAATCCACAAATTACACATAAACTTTTAGCGGCTTTACCACCTTTTTTTATAATTGAATTATTAATCTTAATAAGATTATTTGCGGCAAAATCAATCTGATTTGCACCAAGTTTTATTTCTATTCCACACCATGAACCATCTTCTAATTCAATTACAGCATCCATTTCATTATTTTCATAGTCTTGATAATGATATAATTTAGCACCAAATGAATCTACATAACTTAACAAATCTCTTTCAACTAAAGATTCGAACAAAAAACCGAGCAACTCCAAATTTTCTAAAAGCTTTTTTCTTGTAAGATTCAACAACGCACTTGGTATTGATGGATCACAAAAATGTCTTTTCATACTTTGTTTTACCCTTAACGACGATCTAATATTTGTTGAAAAAGGTGGAATATTTTCAGTAATATATAAACTATCAAACAAATTAAGATAATCTGTTATTGTATCGATATTAATATCATCCAAATCTTTATCTTTTATATCCTTTTTTAACGTTGTATTAGTTACAGTTGTAGCTTCGTTTCGTGCTAATGACTTAAGTAATAATTCTGTCTTTTTTGCATCTCTTCTTTTTTCATCAACTTTATATATATCCTCATGAATAATGGATTTAGCATATTCTCTTGATACTAATATTCCTTTATCAACTGACATATTAATAGAAGAAGGCCATCCACCAACCAATATATTATCAATAATAAAATTCAAGTCAACATCACCAGTAAAATAATCTTTTGCTGTATTATTACATATCTCATTTAATGATACTTTCCCATCAGATTTACCACTTTCATACAATGACATTGGTCTCATTCTTAAACGCGCAATTCGTCCAGTGCCTGTATGAATATATTTAGACTTATTTATACTAGCAGATCCTGTTAAAATAAATTGGCCTTTCAAATTTGATAAATCAATCTTACTTCTAACTGCATCCCAAATTGATGGCACCTCTTGCCACTCATCAATAAGTCGTGGATAATCACCAACAAGAACCAAATCAGGATCCATCATTGCTAATCCTTTATTATTAAAATTACCCTTTGAATCTGCTAGAAAAATTTCACTATTTGCATGATATAAACTAGTCCATGTCTTACCACACCATTTTGGTCCTTCAATCAAAATTGCACCAAATGTTTCTAGATATAATTTAACTTTATTATCAATAGTTCTTTCCTTATAGCCCACTAGTTTCATTTTAAGCACCTCATTAATTTGATTATATTTCAATCCGAGAGTTTTGTCAATTTCAATCCGAGAGTTTTATTAATTTTAATCCGAGAGTTTTTGACTAATCATGAATTTTTTGAATAAGAAAATATCAAGATTGTAGTGGTAACCTAAAAGTAGACACATACTTATTGTAACTCCCAAAAATGGCTGTTTTGAGTAATCTCTATAATGAAAAAATGGCGATTTTAATATGAGATGATATTGAAAAAATGGCGATTTTGATTTAAAATAACATTGAAAAAAGGTATTTATTAAGAAAAGAGTTGATTTTAATGTTTAAAAGAAAAGCTTATGATAAATTGTTATATTGGAAAAAGAATATGACTCCTCAATATGCCGCTTTATTAGAAGGACCAAGACGTGTTGGTAAATCTACAATAGCTTTAGAGTTTGCAAAGAATAATTACGATTCCTACATATTGATTGATTTTTCAAAATTAACTAAGGATGAGGAACAAGTATTTGAAAATATTAATGATTTAGAATTCTTCTTTCTTCAACTTCAGACAGTTAAAGGAGTTGTCTTAAACAGAAGAAAGTCAGTCATAATATTTGATGAAATTCAATTCGCACCTAAGGTTAGAGCTGCAATAAAGCATCTAGTTAAAGATGGCAGATACGATTACATAGAAACTGGTTCCCTAATATCTATAAATAAGAATGTTAAAGATATCTTAATTCCTTCTGAAGAACATAAAATAGATGTTTATCCAATGGATTATGAAGAATTTTGCTTAGCATGTGGCTATAATTACAGCCTGCTTGAACAAGTACTAAATCATAATCGTCCTATGGGTCAAGCAGTTAACAGAAAACTTATGCGTGATTTTAGAACATATATGGCAGTAGGTGGCATGCCACAAGCCGTAGACGCATTTATTAAAGATAAAAATTTTGAGTCTGTTGATAGAATTAAAAGAGAAATATTAGAATTATACTCTTCTGATTTTTTTAAGATTGACCCAAGTGGAAGATTATCTGCTTTATTCAATTCTATTCCTGCTCAATTAGCTAACAATAATAAATTTTATATTACAAAAGTTACAAAAAAGAAGGTTAGTGCTAAAGATAGAAAGTTAATTTTTGATTTATTAAGCTCAAAAACTGTTCTCCCATGCTTTAAAGTAAATGATCCATCAATATCTTTAAATCAAACTAAAGATATTGATAATTTTAAATTATATCTATCAGATATTGGACTTTTTACTACAATGTTATTTAACGATAAACTATCAACCAATGATAACATTTATATTAAACTTTTATCTGACAAATTAGATGTTAATTTAGGATATTTATATGAGAATATGGTTGCTCAAATTATTGCATCTTGTGATAGGCAATTATTCTACTACGTCTTTAAAAATGATCAAACTACTCGAAATTATGAAATTGACTTTTTAACAACTGATAAAAACAAACTTGTTCCGATCGAAGTCAAATCTAGCCAGACTAAGAATCACAAGTCTATTAATGAATTCTCTAAAAAATATTCATCTAGAATATCCAGACGTATATTATTTTCTCAGGATGATATTTCTAATGATAAAATGTTAGAATTAAAACCTATTTATTTAGCATTACCTATTATAAAAGAGTTAAATTAAATTGTAATAAATGTTTTAAATAATGAATTGAAAATGATAACACTATGAAGTGAACCCCAAAAGTTGTATTTTCTCAAAAACTTTTTCATGAAAGTGTTTTCAATCGTCCTATTGAACCTGTTCTTTAGCGCGAAAAAAGATCCCTACACTATATAAGTCCGTCTAAAATCACTAAAAGTTCCATTTTTGAATAAAAAT
>CAVFIT010000019.1:0-8952 GCA_963622735.1 Phocaeicola dorei
AGACATAATTTATACCTTTTTTATTTTATCACATTTTAAATTAATATAACTTAATATGGTCATACAATAAACGAAATTCTTTTATGACTTTAATATGTCCTTTTATAACATTTTTTTTAATGTTAAAATAATAAAGATATGGAAAAAGAATACTATAAATTTAAAGTAGATGAAGCAAAAATGCTAGAAATAAAAGATTTCTACAACGCTGAGTTTATTAATCAAATAAATAGACCTTACGATGTATTTGATGTTACTACATATGACAATGTAAGAATTCAAGCTTATAAATCAAAAGATTTATATACAATATTATTCACTGGTGAAAAAAATATAGTAAAAGATGAAGTAAATATTTTTTTTAAACAAGCTTCTCCTGTTATTAAAAATAAATATGCAGCTTTAGGAGAATGGGAAGATAATTCAACTCAAATAGGTTCAGATGAAGTAGGTGTTGGTGATTTCTTTTTAGGTTTTTATGTTGTTGCTAGTTTACTAGATAGTGAGGATATTAAATATATCGATTCATTAGGGGTAAGAGATTCAAAAAAAATAACTGATTCTAAAATAGAAGAAATCGGACCTTTATTATTAAATAAAATAAAAAAACATGCTATTTGTATTTCTCCAAATAAATTACAAGAATACAAAGATAAAAATTTATCAACTCATGTTATTTTAGCTAAAGCACATAATTTTTGTCATCAAGAATTAATTAAAAAATACCATGTTAGTAAATCAGTTCCTATTTATATAGACCAATTCGAACAAGAAAAAAATTATTTAAAATATTCTTCAACTACTATTACTAACCCAATAATTTTTAAAACTAAAGGTGAATCTTATTACCCTAGTATTGCTACAAGTAGTGTTATAGCAAGATATTTGTTTTTAGAAGATTGGAAAAAAATGAATGAATATTTTAATGTAGAAATTCCAAAGGGTGCTTCAGCTAGTGTAGATAAAATATATAAGCAGTTAATAAAAACATATGGGCAAGAAAAGGTTGACCCATATGTTAAACGTTTTTTTAGAAATTATAAAGAATAATTATTTCTAATATAGATAAATGCTTTTTTAAAATAATCATCTAAAGGTGCATAAAATGTCATCTTTTTATTAGTTTTTGGATGATTAAATACTAATTTATAAGCATGTAATAATTGTCCATTATTAGCAAAATCATATTTTTTAGAACTATATAATTGATCACCAACAATAGGATGTTTAATAAAAGCTAGATGAACTCTGATTTGATGAGTTCTTCCTGTCTCTAATTTGCAATCTAATATAGCAAATCCATTAAATTGTTTAATTACTTTAAAATGAGTAATACTGTTTTTACCATTATCAGTTACTGCCATTTTTTGTCTAGAAATAGAATCTCTACCAATAGGAGCATCTACTTTGAAATATTTTTTAGGGAAAAAACCACTAGCAATAGTAATATAAGATCTATCAACTTGGTGATTTGCAACCATTTCAGATAATATTTGTTTTGATTCTAAGTTTTTAGCAATTACTAATAATCCAGAAGTATCTTTATCAATTCTATGAACAATTCCCATTCTAAAATCTGATTCAAAGTCTTCTTCATCTTTATCAAATTTAAAAGCTAATCCATTAACTAAAGTATCATCATAATGAGATTGACCTGGATGAACTACTAATCCTCTAGGTTTATTAATTACTAAAATATCATTATCTTCGTAAATAATATCAATTTCCATAGGAACTTTTTTAAATTCTTTATCTTGAGTTACTATATCAAATTCAACAACATCACCTTTTTTAACTTTAGTTCCAGCTTTAGTAACTAATTTTGAATTTAAATAAACACCTTTTTTTATAATTGAAGATAATTGAGATCTTGATAAATTACATAATGAAGATAATTCAATATCTAATCTACCTTCATTTTCAATAGTATATTTATTCATTAGATGTGTTTCCTTTATCTTGAGTATCAATTTCTAAATTCTTATTTTCTTTATTTTCTTCTTTTAATGAATTATCTTGAGTTGATAAATTTTCATTTGGATTATCATTTGAGATCTTAGTAGAAGAAACTATATTATTAGCTTTAGCTTTCTCTTTTTTCTTTTTATCAATAACATCTTCAAATAAGACAGCAATTAATAAAATAATAACACCAATAACTAAATACGCATCAGCTAAGTTAAATGTTGGAAATGTGTAAGAGCCAAATTGAAATTTAATAAAATCAATTACACCATTAGGATAAAATGCTCTATCAATTAAATTACCAATATCACCAGCAATCATTAAATATAATGCGGTTTTATACCAGTTATTTAGCTTTTTATATTTCCAAGCTAATACTCCAATCATAACTGCACCAGCTACAACTGATATTGTAACAAGTAAAGCTTTCTGACCAGAAAAAGCTCCCCAACCAGCACCTTTATTATGTAATACTTCAAAATAGAAGAAATTAGGAATTACAGTTATTCTACCATTAGGTAAAAATATTTCAAACATCCATTTAGTTAAAGCATCAATACCTATAAGTAAAATAATTACCCATAGGTATGACTTTAAAAACCATATAATTCCTGATTTAATTTTAGGCCAATTAATTTTATTCATGGTCGATTACCTTTTTACATCTACAGCAAATGTGTTGATTTTCACTATCTAAACTAATATCAGCTTTGTAATTCCAACATCTATCACATTTTTCATAATTAGTTTTACTAACTTCTATTTGTAATTTATCGCCTTTAGATGCATTAAATTTAGCAATCATCAAATATGTAGGAATATTTTCTTTGTCTAAGTATTTAATAGCGTTAATTTCTAATTCACTATTTGTTATATAATTAACTTCTGCTTGAGAATTTAATTCAATTACACCATTATTTCTACTAATTTCTAATTGTCTTAATGTGTTTTGTCTAACTAATGTAAACGCATCATATAATTTAATTTTTTCTTCATCAAGAGTATATGATGGAAAATTAGCTAAAGCAATATTAGATTCAACTTTATTAGGTAAATAATCATTAACCTCATCCATTGTAAATGGCATAATTGGTGATAAGACAATAGCTAATGATTTACAAATATGTTCAATTACATGTTGAACACCTTTTCTAGTTAATGAATCTTTTGCTTCACAATATAATATATCTTTACTTAAATCTAAATAGAAAGCAGATAAATCATTAATCATGAAATTTTCAACAAGTGAAGTAACACCAAGTAAATCAAAATCTTCATATTCTTTATCTACTTTGGCAAGTAATTGATCAAATTTAGCTAAGATAAGTGTATCTAAAGTTGAATATTTAAATGGCTTATTTAAATCAAATAAGTTATCTTCATCATCATATAAATTAGCTAACATAAATTTAAATGTATTTCTAATTTTTCTATATTGTTCAGAAACAACTTTGATTAAATCGTTAGATAATTTAATTTCAGCCATAGTAAAATCAATACTAGCTGCCCATAATCTTAAAATATCAGCGCCATATGTATTACAAATTTGTTCTGGAGATATACCATTACCTTTACTCTTAGAGAATTTTTCACCATTTTGATCTACGATAAATCCATGAGTTAAAATCTTCTTATATGGTGATTTATGACCTGTAGCAACTGCTAATGTTAAAGAAGAATTGTACCAACCTCTATATTGATCTGTACCTTCAAAAATTAAATCAGCAGGATATTTACTACCATAGGAAATTTCAGATGCTAACCATGAAGAACCAGAATCAAACCAAACATCCATGATATCTTTTTCTTTTGTAAATTTACCATTAGGAGATTTTTCATTTTTATAACCTAAAGGTAATAAATCTTTAGCATCTTTTTCAAACCATATATTTGAACCATTTTCTCTTATTAAATTAACAATATGATCAAATACTTCTTTTTCTATAATAGGTGAACCATCTTCATTATAGATAATAGGAAGAGGAACACCCCAGGCTCTTTGTCTAGAAATACACCAATCATCTCTACCTTCAATCATCTTTTGAAGTCTAACTTGTCCCCAGCTTGGTTTATATTGAACATTTTTAACTTCTTCAAGCATTTGATCTCTAAATTTAGAAATGGAACAAAACCATTGTGGTGTAGCTCTAAATATTGTAGGTTTATTAGTTCTCCAGTCATGAGGATATGAGTGAGTGATTTCTTTTTCACCAAGTAAATGGCCACTTTCTTTTAACATGACTACTACTTCTTTATTAGCGTCTTCATAGAACATGTTTTCAAGTCTACTACCAGCCTCTTTTGTCATATTACCTTTTTCATCTACTGGACAAAATGGAGGTATTTTATATTTACAACAAACTTTATAATCGTCAACACCATGACCACCAGCAGTATGAACACAACCTGTACCTGCATCACTAGTAACATGATCTCCAACAATTACTAAAGAAGTTTTATCTTCATATAAAGGATGTCTAACTTTAACATATTCTACTTGTTTACCTTTAAATGTTTTAATTAATTCACATTCACTAAGACCTAATTCAGTAACTAATTTTTCTTTTAATTCTTTTAAAAAGACTAAATTACCTTTATTAGTTTTAAATAATCCATATTCCATATCAGGATTTAAACATACTGCAGTATCAGCAGGAATTGTCCATGGAGTTGTAGTCCAAATTACAAAACTATCATTTGTAGAAACAATAGAATTTGGTTCACAAACATCCATTTTTACATAGATAGTTGTAGCTTTTACATCATGGTATTCAATTTCAGCTTCAGCTAAAGCACATTCACTAGAAGGTGACCAACAAACAGGCTTTAAGCCTTTATAAATATAACCTTTTAAAGCCATATCAGCAAAGATTCTTACTTCATCAGCTTCATATTCTTTAACCATTGTAATATAAGGATGATCAAAATCACCAACAACACCTAGACGTTGGAATCCCTTTTTTTGCCTATCAACTTGCTTAAAAGCATATTTCATACATGCTTTTCTAAATTCAGAAACAGGAATATTTTTTCTATCAACTCCCATTTTAGTAACAGCATTTTCAATAGGTAAACCATGAGTATCCCATCCTGGAACATATTTGACATGATAACCTTTTAATACTTTATAACGATTTATAATATCTTTAATAATCTTATTTAAAGCGTGGCCAGTATGAATATCACCATTAGCGTAGGGAGGACCATCATGAAGATAAAATTCTTCTTGACCAGCTCTAGAATCTAACATCATTTCATAAAGCTTCATCTTTTCCCAGTTTTTAAGTCTTAATGGCTCATTTTGAGCAAGGTTAGCTCTCATTTGGAATTTGCCTTTTGGCATTAATAATGTCTTTTTAAGTTCCATAATTTATATCTCCTTTTATAAAAAATAAAAAAGTCTCTTCTCTAGGGGCGAATTACCGTGTTACCACCCTAGTTCAAAGACTTTATTCTCTTTGCACTTAATTTAATCTAATGACTCCAAGTGATACTTGATATATTTTTATTACTACCTTACACCAACTGTAGCTCGCTTTTAAATAAATAATATATTAGCTTGTCTTTTCAACGTCAGTTATTATTATAAATGAATAGTTATTTATTTACAATAAATAAACAAAATAAAGAAGTCACATTTAAATGACCTCTTTATGACTTTTAATATTTAAAGTTTTACTTCTTTTTTTAATTTACTAGCCTTATGAGTATGACATTTATCATAATTAGAGCATGTTGAAGGTGTACAATATTTTAATTGTCTTTTTTCTCTTGGAATAAATGAGCGGATTTCTTCAGCATTATAACCTACTTGTATTTTTTTATCATCCATAATAATTGGTCTTTTTAAACAAGAAGGATTATCATGAATAAAATCAATTACTTGGTTTAATGTTAATGATTCAAAATCTATTTTGTTATCTTTAATTACATTAGAACGAGTAGAAATAATTTCATCTGTACCATCTAAAGATTTTGTAAGAATTTCTTTAATTTCTTCTCTAGTTAAACTACCAGATAATATATTTTTTGTAACATAAGGGATTTTTTGTTCATCAAACCATTCTTTAACTTTTCTACAAGATGAGCAAGAAGGAGAAATAAATATTTTTATCATATTTTAACTTTTCCCTTTTTTATTTGTATTTATTTGCTATCTGTAGAATCTTTATCAGTATTAGATTTAGTGAAATCTATAGTTCCATCTACGTTAATTTCACCTTTTTTAGATTCACTATTATTTGTAGGAGTGTTATTTTCTTCATCAACTACATTTTCATCGTTATCTTCAAAATTATATGTAGTTTTATATGCATCTCTAGTTTGAACAATTAAAGTATGAACAGAATTATCAACTCTATCTAATATAACATCGGAATATGCTGTATAGAATAAATAATCAAACATTCTTTCTTTAACATAGAAAGGTGAATAAGCAAGTAAAGAAACAAATAAAGCAATAAAAGGAATATACATTCTTGGTAAGTTAGTAATAAAAATAAATCCAATACTAATACCAAAATAAATTAAGATAAATACTATATACCCTAAACAATTTGTTCTTAAATCAAGTTGTCTATGTTCTTTTCTAACTACAGGTAATACTAATTTTTTGAAAAGTGGAACAAATTGACCAGATTTAGTATTCATTCTATTTTCAGTAAATAATACATTACAAGCAAAGAAAACTGATTCACTTCTTCTAATAGAACGCATCATATAGACAATAGTAACAAACATTGTACATGATAATGTTGCACTTCTATAAGCTAATATTGTAGAAGAATATTTATTTAAAAATTCTTGGAAAATCTTAGAAGCATTAGCTGAATCATTATTCATTTGTCTAGTGGTTTCAATTAAAGCATCATACATATCTTTAGACCAAACTTTTGCTAAAGCAGATATGATTAATCCTATAATAATAGAAGCTAATATTTGAATTAATATAGCAAATAATATTGTTAAGAAAATTCTAAATGGATCTCTATTATAATTAGTACATTCTCTAAAACCTTCTTTTAAAGAAACTTTCTTTCCTTCAAATCTTGTTGAATTAGCTATTTGACAATACAGTACCATATATTTGATTTAAACATTTCTTTTAAAGGTGCTTTAATTTTTTCTAAAACATTATTCATAATTTTTTCTCCTCTTATTTGACGTATTTTTTATTTTTTTCATCATTTTTATTGTTTTTAACTGATTCTAGGTGAATTAAATCTACAACTTTTTGAGCACTAATAACATTTAAAGGATCATAATTAGATTCTTTTTCAGTTTTCAGTATTAATTTTCTAATTTCCTTTTTATGACAAATAAATGAAAAAGGTGTAAACGTATCTAAATCAAACTTATAATCAATGTTATTATCTACTACAACTATAGATTTAAAACTTGATGTATCAACCCCATCTCCTAAAAATCTTTCAGCCATTTTTTGCCTTCTAATTTCATTATATACAATTGGATTAGATACATTAGTTTCTAATAACAAATTATCATTAGAAACAATATTTATTTTAGCATAATTATTTTTATCTTGAACTATATTTCCTATATAATGCCTAGAAGCAATAATATAAATATTTTTATCTGCTATTAATAAATGATCTATATGTACGCTAGTAGAAGGATCAGTTTTAACATTAACGTCATTTAATAAATAATAATCGTAATCTTGAGCTAAATTATACAATTTACGCCATATAAAATATTTACATACTCTATCAGCATGTTTTTTTAGATAATAAGTAACAAAAACACTTACCACTACAACTAATAAAGCTGCTAAACCAATAAGTATGTAAATAAATATATTCATTTAATTAAATAAGCTCTAATGCAATCTTCATCATATTAGTAAAACTTGTTTGTCTTTGTTCAGCAGTTGTTACTTTTGAATTAATAAATGAATCAGAAATAGTTAAAATGGTTAAAGCTTTTTTATGATAATAACTTGCTAAGCAATATAATGCATAAGTTTCCATTTCAACACATAAGCATCCCATTTCAGCCCATTTTTTCCAATCATCAGGAGTTGCTGAATAGAAAATATCACTTGAAAAGATATTACCAACATGAGTTTTAACACCCATATCTTTAGCAGTGTTATAAGCTTTTAACAATAAATCAAAATCACCTATAGCAGAAAATGTTCCAGGTAAATTATATTGGTGAGCAAAATTTGAATCAGTACATGCACCTTGAGCAATAACTACATCAAAGATTTCACAATCAGGTGAATAAGCACCAGCTGAGCCAATTCTAATAACTTGTTCTACATCATAGAATTTATATAATTCAGAAACATAAATTCCTAAGCTAGCCATACCCATACCTGATCCCATTACAGATACTTTTTTGCCTTTATAGTAACCAGTGTAACCAAACATGTTTCTAACTGTGTTAAATTGAGTGACATCAGTTAAAAAAGTATCAGCGATAAACTTAGCTCTTAATGGATCTCCTGGTAATAAAACTGTTTTTGCAATATCCCCTTTATTAGCGTTATTATGTGGTGTTGACATATATTTTTCTCCTTTCTTATTAATAAATATTGTCTTATTTTAATATTCGTATTTATAATGCTATCAAATTGATTAGTAATAATATTACTTACAATTATGATAAATTTTCAATATCGAAATAATCGATATTACTAATATCATAACAAAATTGAAATAAAACTTGTAAGATATCATCTACAAATATAATTATATAGTAAGAATATAATTATAGTAAAAATATTTTTAACTATTTAAACATACAATTAGTTACTATTTTTTTAATTTTTAAACTTACTATTCAATTTATATTAAATTAAAATCACTTAAATATAATATTAATTTAGAATAGATTTATAGTTATTAACCTCCAATATGTTTTAAATAACAAAAATTTTTATCTAAATCTTAAAAAATTCTAGTATTAATAAAATAGATGAAATAACATTTTTAACTAATTAAATTAATATCAAATCTATAA
>CAVFIT010000020.1:0-13332 GCA_963622735.1 Phocaeicola dorei
GTATTAATTGTCCTATACTTGGTGATAAAAAATATTCAACTAGTAAATCTAAATATATGTATTTAAAAGCGTATTTATTAGATTTATCTTTATACAATAAAGCCTATTTGTTTAAAATAAATAGTAATTTTTAACTATTTATATTAAAATTAGAAGACAAAGAAAGGAATAAGAATATGATTATTGTATTTGTAATGGATTCATATGGCTTATTAAATAATGGAACAAGTGCCACTGCACAACGTTTTGCTGATGAATTAAAAAAGATGGGACATACTATTAGAGTGTTAGGTGTTGAATCTGAGAAATTTAAAGATGACCCTAACTATTTTGGTTTAGAAAAATTCTCTTTACCTGTATTTCAACCATTAATAGATTCACAAGGATTTGCTTTTGCTAAATGGAATGATGTAGAAAAAATATCTCAAGCTATTAAAGGCGCAGATATTGTCCATTTATTTTTACCTTTTCCACTTGAAAATAAGGCAAGATTAATAGCTCAAGAATTAGGAGTTCCAGTTACTGGGGCATTCCATTTACAACCTGAAAATATTACTTATACAATTTATTTAGGTAAATCTAAAACTGCTAATAACCTTTTATATCGTTATTTCTATACTTATTTTTATAAATATATTAAACACGTCCACTGTCCTTCTAAAATGATGGCAGATGAACTTATTAAACATAGATATAAAAACTGTGTTCCTCATCCTATTTCAAATGGGGTTTCTGAAATATTTAGACCTATTGAATCAGCTAAACCTGATGAATTAAAAGATAAATATGTAATTTTAATGATAGGTAGATTATCTAGAGAAAAAAGACAAGATCTTATTATAAAAGCCATTAGTAAAAGTAAATATAAAGATAAGATTCAACTTATATTATGTGGACAAGGACCTTATTATAATAAGTTACAAAAACTATCAAATGAACTATTAACAAATCCAACTATATTTAGATTTGTAAAACAAGATGAATTATTAAAAATTATTAACTATTCTGATTTATATATTCACGCTTCTGATGCTGAATCTGAAGCTATTGCCTGTATTGAAGCATTTAGCTGTGGTATAGTTCCTATTATTTCTGATTCATCTTTATCTGCAACAAATCAATTTGCTTTAGATAATCAATGCTTATTTAAACATGGTAATCCACATTCACTTGCTACTCAAATTGATTATTTTATTGAACATGAAGATTTCAAAAAAGAATTATCTAAAAAATATGTTGAATATTCAAAAGAATTTAGACTTCAAGCTCAAGTTAAACGCTTAGAAAAAGTCTTTGAAACTGCAATTCAAGAACATAAAGAGGGAAAGGATTTACCTAATCTTACACCTTCTAAATGGGATGAATATAAGATGAAAAAAATCAAAAAAATCATCGAAAAGAAATTTAATATTTCAATTGAAGAATTTGCTAAAGTAGAAAAAGAAGAAGTTAAAAAGGAAGATAAATAAGTCTTCCTTTTTACTTCTGATTTTCTTTAATAAATAAATCGCTACCTTTAACTAGGCCGTTGATTGTTGCTTCAAGTGGATAAGGTGAAATGTGAATTGGTAATGAGAGCTTTGATTGGAAAAATTCTCTTACACCATTTAATAGACATCCACCTCCAGATAAAGTGATACCTGAATGAATAACATCTGAAGATATTTCAGGAGGTGCTATTTCAAGTGAATCTACAATTAAATCGACAATCTCAGAATAAACTTTAACTAGGACTTGTTGAATTTCTTGAGTTGAAACAATGACTGAATGAGGTAAACCAGTAATAATATCTTTACCGTTAATTTCAAGTAATGAGTTATCACTATCTTCAAGTAAAGTACCAATTTTCATTTTTATATACTCACTTGTTTTATTTGAAAGCATTAAATGATACTTTGTTCTTATATATTTAGTAATAGCTTCATCAGCTGTATTACCAGCAATATTACTACCTTTATTAACAACTATTTTACCTATAGCTAGACAAGAAATATTAGTAGAAGAACCACCTATATCAACTAGCATGGAACCTCTAGTCGAATTAATATCCATATCTGAACCGATAGCGCTTGCTTTAGTGGCATCAGCTAGATAAACATTTTTAGCTTTTAAAATATACATTACATCTCTAATAGCTTCTTCTTCTACAGGGGTAATATTACTAGGTGTAGAAATTATTATGTCGTAATGTTTAAGCTTTTTATGTAGTGAAATATTTGTAAAAGCTTGTTTTAAAAAACTTGCAGCAGCTAATTTATCAGCTACTACTCCATTTTTAATAGGGAATACAGCTTCTAAATTATCTGGAAGTTTACCAATAAGCTTATACGCTAAATAACCAATTTCAACTACTTTATGTGTACCTTTTTCTTGTATTAAGACACTAGGTTCGTTGAAACTTATTTGATTTGATGTAGAAACTTTGATTAATGTATTTGTAGTACCAAAGTCAATTCCAATAACTTTTCTATTCATACTAAAAATATAATACCATATAATTAATAAAAATACGAAAAAAAGATACCTAATTGGTATCTTTTTTACTAATCTTCTTTATGGTGAGCTTCGTATTTCTTTCTTTCAGCTGTATTTAAGATCTTTTTACACATTCTAAGTGAGTTAGGAGTTACTTCTACTAATTCATCAGTGTTAATATAATCTAAACAAGCTTCAAGAGACATTTTTCTAGGAGCTTTTAATACGACTGTATTATCTTTATTTGAAGAACGTTGGTTACCTAAAGATTTTTGCTTTGTAACTGTGACTGTTAAATCCATGTTATATTTATTTTCACCAACAATCATACCTTCATAAACTTCAACACCAGGAGCAATAAACATTGTGCCTCTTTCTTCTGTTGATTTTAATGCGTATGCTGTAGATTTACCATCATCTACTGAGACTAATACACCGATACTTCTTTCACCAAGTTTAGCCTTGATAAGAGGACGATATTCTTTAAATGAGTGGTTAGCAACACCATAACCACCAGTCATTGTCATAAATGGAGTATTAAATGATAATAAGCCTCTAGAAGGAATAACATAATTTAATCTTGTTAAACCATTATTAGATTCCATAGAGATTAATTCAGAAGATCTTCTACCAATCATATCCATAACTGAACCAACATATTGATCAGGGACATCAATTTGTAAATCTTCGAATGGTTCTTGTTTAACACCATCGATTTCTTTAATAATAACTTCAGGTTTACTAACTTGTAATTCAAAACCTTCTCTACGCATGTTTTCAATTAAGACGGAAAGATGTAATTCACCTCTACCAGTAACAATAAATGATTCAGTAGAAGGAATATTTGAATATCTTAAAGAAACATCTCTTTGACATTCTTTGAATAATCTTTCTTCAATCTTTTTACCAGATAATAACTTACCATCATGACCTGAAAATGGTGAATGGTTAGCAGAGAATGTCATTTTTAATGTAGGTTCATCAATTCTTAATCTTGGTAAAGGTTGTACATGATCTTTTTCACATACAGTTTCACCAACATTAATATCAGTTAAACCACCAACAGCAATAATATCACCTGCATATGCTTCATTAAGTTCAATTCTATTTAAGCCTAAAAAGCCGAATAATTTTGTAATTTTAAATGGTTTTAAACTACCATCAAGTCGACAGCAGACAACATCTTGTCCAACTTTAATAGTACCTTGTTCAAGTCTACCAATACCGATTCTACCAACATAATCGTTGTAGTCTAATAATGAAGGTTGGAATTGTAAGAAACTATCTTTATCCATGTTAGGGGCAGGAATGTTATTAATAATAGTATCGAAAATAGGATCCATACCTTCTTTTTGAGTATCTAATTCAGGTGAATAAGAAGAAGTACCTTTTAAAGCTGAAGCATAGACAACAGGGAAATCTAACATACTATCATCAGCGCCAAGTTCAATAAATAAATTTAAGATTTGATCTAATGTAGATTGAATATTAGCGTTAGGTCTATCAACTTTATTAACAACAACAATAGGTTTTAAGTGTGATTCAAAAGCTTTTTTCAAAACAAAACGAGTTTGAGGCATTGTACCTTCAAATGCATCTACTACTAATACAACACCATCAACCATGTTCATAATTCTTTCAACTTCACCAGAGAAGTCAGCATGGCCTGGAGTGTCTACGATATTAATTCTATAATCTTTATAATTAATAGCTGTTGTTTTAGAAAGAATAGTAATACCTCTTTCGTGTTCAATAGCGTTAGAGTCCATAACATCTATATCGACGTTTTGATTATCTCTAAATGTACCAGAATATTTTAATAATTGACCAACTAATGTAGTCTTACCGTGGTCAACATGAGCAATGATTGCAACGTTTCTAATTTGTTTCATTTACTATCCTCCGAAAACAATAACCGATATATTTTAACACTATTATTTATTTTATATAAATATATTTATTTATAATCACACTAAGTAAGTGCTTTCAAAATAAAAAAAGTTAACAATGTTAACAAAAAATAGTTAACAAAGTTAACAATATATGATAGTATATTAAAGTTAGGAGTCAAAAATGGATTTTTTTAAAGTAACAGAAAACGGGGCATTCTTTGCCAGATTATTAAATAATGCGGTATTTGTAGAAAATAAAATCATCAATATTGTTTCAAAAGGAAAATTAACATTAAACGATACAAAAATTCTATATTCTATAGCATATTTATCTGAATCTAATAAAAGCACTATTAAAAATATATCAGATTATTTATATTTATCACCTGCAGCCTGTTCAAGAACAGTTAATCAACTTATTAAAAATAAATATGTTGTCCTTACTAAATCTAAAGTTGATAAAAGAGTATCTTATCTTTATTTAACTGAAGAAAGTAAAGACTTCTTAAATCAAATAAATTTATATCATGTAAGATTATATTATGGATTAAAAGACTCTTTTGATAATCAAAAATTACTTGATACATTAGAAGTGTTAAAAAAACTAGATAATTTAGTTGTAGAACAAAAACTATTATAAGAGGGAGAATTAAAATTATGTCAATTCAATTAGTTATAGATACTTGTGCAGATTTAGATCCAAAAAAGGATATTAAAAACACCGTTGTTTTACCAATTGCAGTATATATTCAAGATGAAAATGGTGAAGATAAAGAATATATTCCATTTGAAAATTTACAACCTAGTGAATTCTATCAAAAACAAAAAAACGCTAAAAAATTACCTCATACATCTCAAGTCGGAGTAGGTTATGCATATCAAACATTTAAAGATATTATTCAAAAAGGTGATCAAATCCTTGGTATTTTTATGGGAAGTGGTCATTCTGGAACATATAATTCTTGTGTGTTAGCTAAAAATCAATTAGTTGAAGAATTAGGTAGTCAAGTTGAAGAAAATATTAAATTAATTGATTCAGAAAATGTTACATTTCCTTTAGCAGCTTTGTGCTTTTTAGCAAGAGATTTAATCGACGAAGGTAAAATGAATTTAAATCAAATTTATGATTATGTATCTTCTAAAGTTAATAAGATTCATATGAGAGCCTATATTGATGATTTAACCTATCTTAAAATGGGTGGAAGAATTTCAGGAGTTAGTGCTGCTTTAGGTAATTTATTAAATTTTAAAATTGTTATTAAAACTGGCGGTAATTTAATAACACCTACAGATAAATTAAGAGGTCTTCCAAAAACATATCAATGTATAGTTGATACTATGTTAAAAGAAGGTTATGATCCTGACTTACCTTTATATATAGGTCATACAAACGCTCCAGAAAGAGCTGAGGTTTTGACTAATCTTTTAATAGAAAAAACTGGAAAATCTCCAAGAAAAATCATTGAAATTGGCGCTACAGTAGGTGCTCATGTTGGTCCAGGTGCAACTGGGCTTTGCTGGTTTACAAAATAATAAAAACTAAATGGATATTAATTTATCCATTTTTTGTTGGCATTTTTTAAATTTTAAGGCTGATTTTAACTCACTAGTATTTTAATATTAATATTAAAATGTTAAAATATATAGAATGTTTTGAAAAAAAGGAGAAATATATGAAAAAGAATATAAAGATATTTACATTATGCTTAGCTACTTTTTCTATGTTAGCAATTGCATCTTGTTCTAATAATGGAACTTCTAGTAGTGTAGTTTCTAGTTCATCTAGTAGTGTAGTTTCTAGTTCATCTAGTAGTGTAGCTTCTAACTCATCTACTCATACACATACACCTAGTTCCACATGGGCTAGTGACAAAAATCAACATTGGCATACATGTAGTGGATGTAGTGAAAAATTAGATGCTGAAAAACATACTTATCAAAAAACTATTGTACCTGCAAGTGAAACTAGTGTTGCTAAAAATAAATACACATGTTCAGTTTGTAATTACTCTTATGAAGAAGATAGAACTGCATTTAGTGTTACTTTTAAAACTAGAGAAGATCATCCTGACACTTGGGTTAAATTATATGATTCTATTAAAACATTGAATAAAGTTGAACTAGGTAGTGAAATTAAAGCTGGTGTTATTTTTGCTGTTGAAGTTGATGATGGAACTAAAAATAATTCAACAATTACTGCTGTAAAAGCTAATGGTGTAGTAATGCAAGCACAAACTTCATATATGTTTTCTGCTACTATGCCAAGTGAAGATGTTGTAATTACTGTTGAATATGAAGGTGATGCTACACCAACTACTACTTACTCTTTAACTTATAATAGTGATACAGATCATCCTGAAACAACAGTATGTTTTGGAACATCTGCTGATAATATAATGAATGGTAAATTAATTACTAGTGCTAAAGCAGGTGATAAAGTTTATGTTAATGTTAATACTGATGGAATTGATGTAATTTCTGCAGTTAAAGTAAATGGAACTACTGCTACAAAAGATCCTACATACAATGATTGGATGTTAACATATTTTACAATGCCTAATGAAGATGTTGTAATTACTGTTGAATATGAAGGTGATGTTAAACCAGATGTTCAAACACACTCAATAACATCTAGTATAACTAGCGATCATTTAAGTGATACATTTGTAGATGCAACTACTAACATTGATGAAATTTTAAATAATGGTTATATTACTAATCCAATTACAACAGCTAAAACAGGTGATAAAGTTTACATTGTAACTTCATATACTGGTGATAGTGGTGAAGTTTCTGCAGTTAAAGTAAATGGTACTACTGCTAGTCAATACGATGCTAGTAATATGGGTTGGATGTTAACATATTTTACAATGCCTAATGAAGATGTTGTAATTACTGTTGAATATTCTATTTAATTAGTTTTAATAATAAAAAGGAGCAATAAATGAAAAGAAATTTTAAATTTTGTGCTTTGGGTTTATTAACTATTCTACCTTTAGTAGGTTGTAATAACACCCAAAATACATCTGAAAGTAAAGAACAATTAAACACTCAAGAAGTGGGAACATTATCATCGTTAAAAAAAGGCTTTTTAGTTAATGGTAAATTAGATTTATCTATTAATTATTATGCTGATTCTTCTTATAATATTCCTTCTAGTAAAACTAGTACAAAAAAGAGTTATTCATTTAAGACTTATTATCAAAATAGTGATTCTTATACTGGTATTGATCGCAGATATTATAAAGTTGTTAATAATGAAAAAAGATATTTATCAGGTGAAAATGCATATAACAACGAAGGTAAAGTATCTTTAAATTATGTTAATTATCAAAACGAATTAAAAGATGATGGATATTCATCTCAAGATGGTTATAATGAAGATCCTTATGGCTCTTCTGGATTAATTAATCCTTTCTTACTTGTTTCTTCTTCTGATTTTTATAAAAAAGATAATAAGATTTATCTTTCTACTAGTAAATCAAATATTCTTTATGATTATTTCTTCTCTGGAATTTCAAACTTTTTAAATAGTGGTATTTCTTTTAATGAAGCAGAAATTAGTACTGATTTTAGTTCTATTAATTTAGCTTCTTATCCTCATAAAGGAATTACTTATGAAGACTATACTACCTATTATTCAATTACTAATTATTCTATTAGTTTAGAAATTTCTGAAATTGGTAGTGCTAGTGCTAAAGATGCATTACAAGCCGAAAAAGAAAAAGCAGAAAACAATGACTTAGGAACTGCTTTTAATAACATGAAAAATAAATCTATCACTATTACACGTCATTCAATTACATATGATGGAGATAGTAAGATTGATTCAGAAGAAACTGTTACTACATATAATGATGGTTCAAAAATTTATATGCAAGTATATGATTATGCAACTACACCAATTGCTCCAAGTGAAGCAAGTGCAAGTGATGTATATTTATTACCAGATTCACAAGGCACATTATTTGCATATGTTTTAAAGCAAAAAAATGATGATAATACATATAAATTTAAGCTTGATACTTCTACATATGCTTCAATAAGTGGATATTATAATTATTCTGCTTTCCAACCTGATTTTGATATTTCTAAAAATATCTTCAATAAAAATGAAGATGGTTCATATTCACCTACAGAAGATAATATTCCTTATATTGGTAGTGATTGTTTTGTCCCTGCTTTAAATACAACAACAGAAATCGCTAGCGGTTATTGTTCATCTATTAAGATTTATTTAACTGAAGATAAACAATATATTGATCATATTGATTTTACTTTTGATGAAGATTCATATACTGGTTATACTGGTAAAATCATTGTTTCATATTCAGATATTGGTTCTACTAGTATTCCATTTACTATTACAACTAAATAATATAGGAGGAAAAAGAAAAAATGAAAAAGAAAAGTTTATTAATTTTAGGTTTACTTCCTATTAGTATATTAACAAGTTGTAATAATTCAAACTCTAGTTCTAGTCAAATTAGTGTTGATAAAAGTGATGTTGTTAAATATAATCTTTATACTTTAAAACAAGCTGCTTTATTTACAGGTGAAATTACTCAAACTAGACAAACTGCTACAGCTCAAACTAGTGATGGTAATTATGTTTGGAGTAGTGAAAAAGAAACAAACGAATATAAATCAACAATTGGTTTTTCTTCAAAAGATAGAAATGCTATTTATAAATATTCCACTCAAGAATATCAAGGTGAACAAACAACTATTGAAAATTACACATATTTTGAAGATGAAAAAGGTTATGCATATGCAGAAACTTTAAATTATAAAAACGAACTTGAAAGAGATTATTCAATTAATTTATCTACATCTTCATTTGCATCTAATGGTTTTTATAATCCATTTAGTATTCTTAATGAAGAAGATTTTACAAAAGATTTTAATGGTAGTTATATTTTAGATTTAAATAAAGCTGAAATTATTACAAATAACTTGTTATATTCTTTAAATTCAGGTTTTGGTGGTTCAGTTAAAGAAGCATATTTAACTGTAGGTGATGATGGTTTATTTAATGATTTAGTTATTACTATGTCATCTTATATTTACTATGATTCATCTTATGGTTATGTTTATAAAGTAGAAAACACAGTAGATTTTGCTATTAGTGAAGGTGGAACTTATGTAGTTAATTCTTCTAAAGTCTTTGATAATAAAGGATATACTGATTTAGAAAAAGGTTTATCTAATTTAGGAAATAATTATACTTTATCAGTTAAGATGTATTCTAAAGATCAAGTTAATAATACAGAAACTACTACATATCAAGATTTCTATTTTAGTGGTGATGAAATCTATGTTCATAGTTATGATAATGAAGCTAATAAAGGTGTAAATAAGAGCGATGATTTCTTCTTAAAAGGAGATGAAGATGGTACTTTATATTCATATGTTTATGATAATGAACAATCTAATTGGGTAAAAGGTAGCTCAACATATTTCCCAAGTACATATCAAGGTAAGAATACTTATAATGATTATCTTCCTAAAGCAAATCAAGTTTCTAGTAATTTATTTAAATATGATGATACTAGTAAAGTCTATAAAGCTGAAGAAGAGGCAAGTTCATCATTAGTAAATTGTTTCTATCCTAATGTTGCACCATTTAGAAAGAGCGCATCTAATTCATTTTATGATGTTGAAATTAGTTTAAATGGAAGTAATATTAGCTCAGTTAAATTACCATTTGCATATACAAGTTTTGATACTGGTACAATAGTTACTGGTAACTATACATTAACTTATTCTAATATTGGAACAACAGTTAATCCTAAAAAATAATTATGAAAAAGAGTGCATTATTAATCTTAAGTTTTAGTATTTTCCTTACAGGTTGTAATAATTCAAATAACTCAGGTAATACTTCTTCTTATGTAACAACATTAAATTCATGTGAGATTACTACATCTAATGGTGGCACTATTGAAGCTTTTTATTCAAGTAAATCATTAGGTGTTGCTAGTAGCAGTTCACCTTTAAAATTAACTAATTTAACTATAGGACAAACTATTACTTTAAAAGCTAGTGTTGATGAAGGATATAAAACTAGTGTAGCTACTTTAAATGATTCTACAATCATAGGAAGCAATAATTATTATTCAATTACTATTGGTCAAGAAACTAATAATGTTAAGTTTTCATTTAAATTAATTGAAACAGATATTAATGATTTTGGATTTGTTCTTGATGAAGATAAAAAAGAAGCTAGTATTGTTTCTTATAAACCTGATGAAATTCCTACTCCAGTTATATTACCTACAACATATTCTAAAAATGGTGTTAGTTATAAAGTAACTAGTATAGGTGAAGAAGCTTTTAAAAATGTAGAAGCTACAAAAATTACAATTTCATCTTCCATTACATCTATTGCATCTAACGCATTTGATAGTACATATAATTTACAATATTTTAATGTAGATTCTGCTTCAACTACATATAAAGCAGTTGATGGAGTACTTTTATCAAAAGATGGAACTAAATTATATGCATTTCCTGCTAGATATGTTCAAACTTCTTATGAAGTTCCTTCTAGTGTAACTAGTATTGAACCATATGCTTTTTATATATGTAGAAATTTAACAAATATTACTTTTTCTTCTAGTTTAGAAAGTATTGGTAAATGTGCTTTTTATAACGCTAAAGTATTAAAATCACTAACATTTCCTTCATCTTTAAAAACTATAGGTGATTATGCTTTTTATCAAAATGCAGAATTAACTACTGTTAATATGGTAGAAGGTTTACAAGAAATTGGGTCTAGTGCTTTTTATGGACTTGTTAAACTTCAAAGTTTATCATTCCCATCCTCACTTAAAAAAATTAAAGATAACGCTTTTTATAAATGCGATAAATTATCATCTATTACATTTAAAGAAGGTATTGAAGAAATTGAAACATTAGCATTTTCTAATTTAATTAATATTAAAGATATTGAGTTTCCTTCATCTTTAAAAATAATAGGTAATTCTGCATTTAGTGCATGTACTTATTTAGAAAATGTAACCTTTAAAGAAGGCTTACAAGAAATAGGAAATTACGCATTTGCTTTATGTTCTTCTATTAAAAGTATAACTTTACCTGCGTCAGTTAAAAAGATTGGTTATAATCCATTTTATGCAGTATTAAATTTAGACGCTACTACTTTCAAAGTTTCTAGTTCAAGTAATTATTTTGTTATTAATGATGGTGTACTTTTTAGTAAGGATTTAACTACAATAATTTGTTATCCTTATGGTAAACTAGATACATCTTATATAATTCCTAGTTCAGTTACAACTCTTTCAACTCAATCATTTAGTTATATTAATTCATTATTAGAATTAACTATTCCTACTTCTGTTAATAGAATTGATGAGGCATTTTATTGTGTTACTAGTAAACTTCATATTACATATTTAGGAACTGAAGCTCAATTTAATAATATTAATAAAGAGGGTTCTAATGGTTATAGCTGGAATCAAGGTGCTGATTATTTAACAATAACTTATTCTGATTCTAGTTCTAGTTTATAAATCTTATCTAAATTAAAAAAACATGGACTTAATTGTTCATGTTTTTTAATTTTAATATAAATCGTATTCAATATCTTCTATTTTAATATCACCTATATAGTTATCTTCTTGTAAACAATAACTTGCAAATTCTTTCATGGAATTAAAATCATCAAAGTTTGCCATATAATATCTATCTCCAAGTTCATCAGCAATAGAAGCTGGGATATCTCCTACCATTTTCATGATATTTCCATATTTAGATAAAATATCATTATCATTATGAACATAGGATCTATTTTTTCTTTGGGCTACATAACAACAATATTGTCTAGGATTATTACTAGAAAAATGGATATTTTTATCAAAAGCTATCATATCAGCCCATATTTGATACATATCTACACTACCAGAGAAATTTTCCATATCAACTGTGTATCCTCCAGGTGCACGCATATTTACTTCTAGGCCTATTACATCTCCTTTTTCCCATCTTCCTTTTTTAGAAGAATTAGCGATGAAAAATTCTAAATGGAAAAATCTATTTTTAGCTTTAAAGGCTTTAATAACATTTTCTCCTGCTTGTTGAAGTTTATCTGGTAATTTATTTGCAACATAATACCAAACTGAATGAGCAAGGTTTACACAATCCATTAATGAATCTGTTTCTACATGACCACATGTATAAATAGGTTTACCTTTAGAATCACTAACTCCATCAAAAGTACGAATATATCCATCAATATATTCTTCCATAATATATTCAACATCTCTTTTTGTTTTGAAAAATTCTTCTAGTTGAGACTTATTATCAAGTTTATATGTATCAAAAGCACCAACACCATTATTAGGTTTTACTATAACAGGGAAATCTACTTCTTTTATAAAGTCTAAACAACCTTGTAATGAATTAACTATATGCCATCTAGCAGTTATTACATTGGCTTTTTTATAATATTTTTTCATTTCAGATTTTAATTTAAATCTAGAAATTTCATCTTCTTTTAATCCTGTAGTTATATTAAAATCACTTCTTAATTTAGCATCTGTTTCTAACCAGTATTCATTTAATGAATCAACATAGTCAATTTTTCCATAACGATATGTAAAATATCCCATGGCTTTTACTAATTCAGGATAATTTTTTAAATCTAGAACATAATAATATTCAGTTAAATTATCTTTTAATTCCTGACATAAGTTATCATAAGGAGTGTCTCCTATTCCTAGTACATTTACTCCATTTCTTTTTAAAGCTACTACAAAGTTATAATAATTAAGTGGGAAGTTTGGTGATATAAATACAAAATTCATTTTAGGCTCCTATTTACACATATATTCTATATCTTATTTTAAAAATATAGTAGATATATTTCATAAATAAGATTCATAATAACTTTTTATAAAATATTTAATCAAAAAGACTATTTATATAAAAAGGAGCAATATAGATA
>CAVFIT010000021.1:0-4053 GCA_963622735.1 Phocaeicola dorei
TAATAACAATAACCAAAATAGACAATTTAATAAGTCTAATAAACCTCAAGGAAAATAATATATGGCTATTAAAAGAAATAAACCCTTTAAAGATAATAATCAAAACGGCATTGTATATTTAGTAGCTACACCTATTGGAAATATCTTAGATATATCAGCTAGAGGAATAAATATATTAAAACAAGCAGATATTATTTTAGCTGAAGATACAAGAAACACAGGTGTTTTATTAAAAAGATTAGATATTACTCCTAAACGTTTATTATCATGTTATTCTCAAAAAGAAGAACAAGTCGCTATAAAGATACTTCAAGAAGTTAAAGAAAATAATTTAACTTTAGCTTTTGTATCTGATGCAGGAACCCCAGGTATTTCTGATCCTGGTTCTTTATTAGTATTAAAAGCTATAGAAAATGATATACCAGTATCCTCAATTTTAGGACCTGCGGCATTAATTCAAGGTCTTATTATGTCTGGATTTGATACATCTGATTTTTCTTTCTATGGGTTTTTACCTACAAAAGATTCAGAAAAGAAAGAGTTTTTAGAAAAATTAGTAGATAGAAAAGAAACTTTAATATTTTATGAATCAGTTCATAGAATAAAAAAGACATTACAAGTAATGGCGAGTGTTTTTAATTCTAGACAAGCAGTTATTTGTAGAGAATTATCAAAAATATATGAAGAATATATTAGAGGTGATTTAAATGAACTTGCATCTTTAGATGATGAAAATTTACTTGGTGAATTTGTAATTGTTATTCAAGGAAATACATCTAGTAAAGAATATGATGATCAATATATTCTTTTAAAAGCTAAAAAATTGGAAGAATTAGGATATTCTAGTAAAGAAATATCAAAGATTTTATCTGAAGTATTAGATATTTCTAAAAATTATATATATAAATTATTGCAGGGTAAATAAATTTAAATATACTTAAATATATTTATATGATAAACTAAATTATATGGATAAAAATAATAACAATAAAAAGATATCATTTACTTCTTCTGAAGGAATATTTTCACAGCTTTTTCATTTAATTTTTCCAAAAAAAGAAAAAAAATCTAAAAAAGAAATTATTAGACAAGAAAAAAGAAAAAATGCGACTAGATATAATCCTTTATATCAACAAGGACTTTCAACTAGTCAAGTAAATAGTAGAATTCAAGATGGATTAGTAAATGTAGTACCTAGTAAATACACAAAATCAATTGGAAGAATTATATGTAAGAATGTATTTACTTACTTTAATATTTTAATGATTGGTATTGCTGTTATTTTATTAATTGCTAAAGCACCAATTTCAAACATTTTCTTTTTAGGTATTGTTACTTTAAATATATTAATTGGTACTATTCAAGAAATACGTACTAAAATAACAGTTGATAAGCTTAAATTAATAATCGATCCTAAATGTAAAGTTATTAGAAATTCTTCTTTAATAGAAATTAAACAGGATGAAGTTGTTTTAGATGATATTTTAGTAATTAATAGTGGTGATCAACTTTCTTCTGATTCTATTTTAATTGAAGGGGAAGTTGAAGTTAATGAATCTAGTTTAACTGGTGAATCTTTACCTATTAAAAAGAAAAAAGGGGATATGTTATTATCAGGTTCATTTGTAGTATCTGGTAAATGCTATTCTAAAGTAGAACAAATTGGTGAAGATACTTTTGCAGGTAATTTATCAAGTAAGGCTAAATCTTATCAAAAAACATCTTCTATGTTACAAGCAAGTGTCAACGCTTTTATTTCTATTGTATCAATAGCGTTAATTCCACTTGCAGGATTAATGATTTATACAAATTATTTATCTAGTGTTAAAGATGGTTTAGTCGGTTTTGAAATGTTTCAAAATATCACTTTAAAAACATCATCTAGTGTTATAGGAATGATTCCTTCAGGATTAGTGTTACTTGTATCTGCTGCATTATGTGTAGGTGTTATTAATTTAGCTAATATTAAAACATCTGTTCAGGACTTATATTCAATAGAAAAGATCGCTAGAGTTACAACATTATGTTTAGATAAAACAGGTACTTTAACTGATGGTACAATGGTATTAGATAATTTTAAAAGTTTAATAGATGAAAATGAACTTACAAAAATAATTAGTTCTTATTTATCTTGTTTTGATACTAATAATTCTACTTCTAAAGCTTTAATAGATGAATTTGGAACTAATCAAGAATTTAAATGTATTAAAAAGATGGAATTTTCTAGTAATAGAAAATATTCTGCATGTAGTTTATCTAATAATAAGGCATACGCTTTAGGAGCTTATGAGTTTATATTTAAAAATAAAGAAATAGATCCATTAATAAAAGAATATATTAAAGATAATATGGATCAAGCTAGAAGAGTAATAGTATTAGCTGAAATAGAAGATTTTAATGATGAACAAATTATTAATCCAATTAAAGTTATAGCTTTATTTTCTATTGAAGATCATATTAGAAAAGAAGCCTATGATACTATAAAATGGTTTAAAGATAATAATGTTAAAGTCAGAATTATTAGTGGTGATAATCCTATTACAGTATCTAATATCGCTTGTAAATGTGGAGTAGATAATGCTTCTAATTATATTTCTTTAGATGATAAAACTGTTGAACAAGTATATCAAATTGCTGATAAATATACAGTATTTGGAAGAGTTAAACCTGAACAAAAAGAAGCGATTGTTAAAGCCTTAAAACAAAAAGGTGAAGTAGTTGCTATGACTGGAGATGGAGTTAATGATATTCCTGCTATGAAAGCAAGTGATTGTAGTGTAGTTATGAATAATGGCTCTGATGCTACAAAAGGTGTGGCTCATTTAATTTTATTAGATTCTAATTTTAAAAGTATGCCTCAAGCTGTTAAAGAAGGTAGAAGAGTAATTAACAATATTCAATTATCTTCTTCTTTGTTTTTAATGAAAACTACTTTTGTTTTCTTACTTAATTTAGTTACTATTGTTATTGGATTAATTATTAATAAAAAGAGTAATGGAATTAGTTTTGATTATCCATTTACTCCTTCTATGATGCTAATATTAGAATGTTTAATAATAGGTATACCTTCATTCTGTTTAGCTTTACAGCCGAATAATTCATTAGTAAAAGGTAATTTTATGTCTAATGTATTTAAACAAGCTATTCCTAGTGGATTATCTATGTTTGTTGGGGTAATAATTATAATGGTAGTTAAAATAATAAATCCTAGTTATCTATTAGATAATTCTTGTCCTGAAGTTTTAGCTATGACATTTATAGGTTTAGTTACATTAATTACAATGTGTTATCCATATAATTTATATAGAGGAATATTAGTAAGTGTTTTTACTTTATTAATTATAGGATGTATTTGTTTGTTACCTGAAAAAACTATCGGTATTAATATATATACTCAAATGAGTTCTAATTCATGGATTATATTAATAATAAGTTTTGTATCTGGTGTAGTATTTTATGCTATTTCAAGAATATTAATGAATTTATATTTTAAAAGAAAGAATATAAAAAATAAGTAAAAAGGATTCAACTTAACTAAAGTGAATCCTTTTAAAATAAACAAATTTAAATTAAAGACCTAAAGCTCTAATCAAGACTTTAAATCCTTCATAGGCTTTTTCTTCGTCACTACCTTCAATCTCAATATTGAAAGAACTTTTATATGGGATAGATAATGTGAAGACATTCATAATTGATTTTAAGTCAGCTTGTTTAGAAGTATCTTCTTTATCGACTATCATTGTGATTTTACTTAAGTATCTATTAGCTTCAGCTACAAGTTCAGCAGCCAAACGAGATGTTAATCCACTTTCGTTGGATACAGTTACATTAATTACTTTCATTATGTACCCCTTTCTACCCTATATATTCGAGAATATTCTAATTGAAATAATATAAAATTTCAACCTATGAAGGATTTTAATAGCCTATTTAATTAATTTTTATGCGATTAGCACAATGTTTTTGTTAATCTTTAAAAGAAGCTAATTTAAATTGAAAAAAATCATAAATATTGTTTTTAAATTTATTGTTATAAAAGAATGTGTTTATTCT
>CAVFIT010000022.1:0-2609 GCA_963622735.1 Phocaeicola dorei
ATATATATTTATATTATATGAAAGGTGTTTTATATGGGATACGACTATAAGCAAATAGAAGCAAAATGGCAAAAAAGATGGAAAGATGCATCTTTATATAAATGTGATGTTTATGATTTTAGTAAACCTAAATTCTATATAATGGACATGTTTCCTTATCCTTCAGCTCAAGGACTTCATGTAGGTCATATGGAAGGCTATTCTGCTACAGACGCATTATCTAGATTTAAAAGAGCCCAAGGGTTTAATGTTTTACACCCAATGGGATTTGACTCTTTTGGTTTACCTGCAGAACAATACGCAATTAAAAATAATAAAAACCCTGGTCCATTTACTGATGCTAATATTGAAAACTTTAAACGTCAAATGGATATGTGTGGACTTAGTGTAGACTGGTCTAAGCAAATTGAAACAAGTGATCCTTCTTATTATAAATGGACTCAATGGATATTTTTAAAATTATTTGAAAATAATTTAGCTTATATCGATTCACGTCCAGTAAATTATTGTCCTGAACTTGGAACAGTACTTGCTAATGAAGAAGTAATTGATGGAAAATCTGAAAGAGGCGGTTATCCAGTAATTACAGTAAACATGAAGCAATGGGTATTAAAAATTACTGCTTATGCTGATAAATTACTAGAAGATTTAAAATTATTAGATTGGCCTAATTCTACAATTACAATGCAAACAAACTGGATAGGTAAATCTGAAGGTGTTGAAATTGAATTTGATGTAGTTAATTCTTCTAACAAATTCTATGTTTATACAACTAGAGTTGATACATTATTTGGTTGTACATATGTTACATTAGCTCCTGAACATCCATTAGTAAAAGATTTAGTAACTAAGGAAAATGAAGAAGCTGTTAATAAATATATAGAAGAATGTAAAAATAAATCTGAAATTGAAAGAACATCTACTGTTAAACAAAAAACAGGTGTATTTACAGGTAGTTATGCTATAAATCCTATTAATAATACTAGTGTTCCTATTTATATAGGTGATTATGTATTAGCAAGTTATGGTACTGGTGCTGTTATGGCTGTTCCAACTCATGATCAAAGAGATTTCTTATTTGCAAAAGCTCATAATATTAAAATGATCCAAGTAATTGAAGGGGATTGTAGTAAGCATGCTTATGAAGGGGATGGTAAACACATTAATTCTTCTTTTGCTGATGGTTTAAATAATAAAGATGCTAGTAAAGTAATTACAGATAAATTAGTAGAAATTAAAAAGGGAACAGTTAAAGTACATTACAAATTAAGAGACTGGTTATTTTCTAGACAAAGATATTGGGGTGAACCTATACCTATTATCCATTTAGAAGATGGAAGTTTAGTTCCTGTTAGTTATTCTGAATTACCTTTGAGGTTACCTGAACTTGATAATTATGCTCCTAGTGGAGATGGTAAACCTCCTTTAAGTAAGGCTACAAACTGGGTAAATGTAGAAGTAAATGGTAAAAAAGGTGTTAGAGAAACTAACATCATGCCTCAATGGGCTGGCTCTAGTTGGTATTATATTAGATATCTAGATCCTAAAAATGATAAAGAAATCGCTGATCCTAAATTAATTGAACATTGGTTACCAGTTGATGTTTATATAGGTGGAGCTGAACATGCTGTATTACATTTACTTTATGCTAGATTCTGGCATAAGTTCTTATATGATTTAGGAATTGTTAAATGTAAAGAACCATTTAAAAAATTACGTCATCAAGGTATGATACTTGGATCTGATGGTAATAAAATGTCTAAATCTAAAGGTAATGTAGTTAATCCTAATGAATGCGTTGAAGAATATGGCGCTGACTCACTTAGACTATATGAATTGTTTAAAGGTCCTATTGATCAATCCTTACCTTGGTCAGATAATGGCTTAGCTGGTGCATCAAGATTCTTAAATAGATTTTATAGATTATTTGCTGATCAAAATTACATAAATAAATATTCTTCTACAAATGATCATAAATTAGATGAAATAATGCATCAAACAATTAAAAAGGTTACTTCTGATTATGAAAATTTAAATTTCAACACCGCTATATCACAAATTATGATATTAGTAAATAATTTCTATCAAGCAGATAGTTTATATGTTGAATATTTAAAACAAGCCTGTCAATTACTTGCTCCAGTTGCTCCTCATATTTGTCAAGAATGTTATTCACTTATTACAAAAAGTGATGACTTTATCGATTTTGTTAAATGGCCTAGTTTTGATGATAGTATCGCTTCAAGTAAAACTGCTACATTATCTATATCAATAAATGGTAAACATAGAGGTACATTAACATTACCATTTGGATTTAATGATCAAGATAAAGTTTTACAACAAGTAAAATCAATGCCTGAAATAAATAAGTATTTACAAGATAAGACTATAATTAAAGTAATCTTTGTTCCTAATAAGATTATTAATATTGTTATTAAATAACTAAAAAGGGTGATTTAGTTAATTCTAGATCATCTTTTTTAAATGTTTTTATTAATTAAAAGCGGCTTTAGAAATAAAATTAAGAACATAAATAGATATAAAAATTAGAGTAAATAGATTGATAGTTAAATAATAGTAAATAATTAGTAGATTAATAGTAAATATAT
>CAVFIT010000023.1:0-12911 GCA_963622735.1 Phocaeicola dorei
ATTTAATATATAATATAAAATGTCAAAGAGTATTATTACTTTTTAATTAGGAGATTTTAAACAATGGAAGAAAAATTAATTGTTAAAGACGAGGAAAGCTTACAACAACTTATTTCTAGAGTTAGAAAAGCTCAAGAAGAATTTAGTAAATTTTCTCAAGAAAAAGTTGATGAGATTTTTTATCAAGCTGCATTAGCTGCTAATAAGATGAGAGTTCCTTTAGCTCAAATGGCTCATGATGAAACTGGCATGGGCGTTATGGAAGATAAAGTTATTAAAAATCATTTTGCTAGTGAATACATTTATAATAAATATAAGAATGTTCAAACATGTGGAGTTATTAATAAAGACGCATCTCAAGGTTATTATGAAATATTAGAACCTATTGGTGTTGTTGCTTGTATTGTTCCTACAACTAACCCTACATCTACTGCTATTTTTAAATCTTTAATTTGCTTAAAGACAAGAAATGGTTGTATTTTTTCACCTCACCCAAGAGCTAAAAATGCAACAATTGCTGCTGCAAGAGTAGTTTTAGAAGCTGCTGTTAAAGCTGGTGCTCCAGAAGGATTAATTGGATGGATTGATGAACCTAGTGTTGCTTTATCTGGTTTATTAATGAAATCTTGTGATTGTATTTTAGCTACAGGTGGTCCAGGTATGGTTAAAGCTGCTTATTCTTCAGGTAAACCTGCTATTGGTGTTGGTGCTGGTAATACACCTGCAGTTATTGATTCAACAGCTGATTTACGTTTAGCCGCTTCTAGTATCATCCATTCTAAATCATTTGATAATGGTATGATTTGCGCTTCTGAACAATCAGTTATCGTATTAGAAGATGTCTATGATGAATTCAAAAATTATTTAGTTGAATATGGTGCTTATATCTTACCTAAAAAAGATATGGACGCTGTTAGACATACAATTATTATCAACGGTTCTTTAAACGCTAATATTGTTGGTCAATCTGCTTGTAAGATTGGTGAATTAGCTGGATTAAAAGTTCCTAGCGATAGAAAAGTCTTAGTTGGTGAAGTTAAAGATACTGATTTCAAAGAAGAATTTGCTCATGAAAAACTTTCACCTGTTTTAGCTATGTATAAAGCTAAGACATTTGAGCAAGCTTGTGATATGGCTGAAGACTTAATTAGACAAGGTGGTTTAGGTCATACTTCTAGTGTCTATTTACATGAAGATACATGCCAAGACAAGATTGATATGTTTGCTTCTAAAATGAAGACATGTAGAATTTTAGTAAATACTCCTTCTAGCCAAGGCGGTATTGGTGATATTTATAACTTCATGTTAACACCTTCTTTAACATTAGGTTGTGGTTCATGGGGTGGTAACTCAATTTCCGATAACGTTGGTATTAATGCATTATTAAATAGAAAACACATAGCTGAAAGGAGAGAAAATATGCTTTGGTTAAAGCTTCCTCATGATTTATATTTCAAACGTGGTTCATTAAAATTCGCCTTACAAGAATTAAAAGATGTCCATCATAAACAAAAAGTATTCTTAGTAACTGACCGTTTCTTATTTGATTCTGGTTTTAGTAAATGTGTTACTGACAAATTAGAAGAAATGGGCATTACATATCATGTATTTAGTAATGTTACCCCTGATCCTACATTAGCATGCGCTAAAGAAGGGGTAGCTCAAATGAATGTCTTTAAACCTGATTGTATTATTGCATTAGGTGGTGGTTCACCTATGGATGCTGCTAAAATTATGTGGGTCATGTATGAACATCCTGAAGCCGATTTTGCTAAAATGGCATTAGATTTCATGGATATTAGAAAAAGAATTTATCATTTCCCACACATGGGTGAAAAAGCAATGTTTGTTGCTATTCCTACAACAGCTGGTACAGGTAGTGAAGCTACTCCTTTTGCTGTTATCACAGATGAAAAAGATGGTACAAAATATCCTATTACAGACTATGCTTTAATGCCTAATATGGCTATTGTTGATGCTGATTTAATGATGAACATTCCAAAAGGCTTAACTAGAGCTAGTGGTGTTGATGTTTTAACTCATGCATTAGAAGCTTTAGTTTCTATTATGTCAAGTGATTATACAGATGCTTATGCTTTAAAATCATTAGAATTATTATTTAAATATTTACCTAGTGCATATCATAATGGTGCTTCTGATCCTAAAGCTAGAGAAGAAATGGCATATTCATCTTCATTAGCTGGTATTGCATTTGCTAATGCTTTCTTAGGTATTGTTCACTCTTTAGGTCATAAACTTGGTGCATATTTCCATATCCCTCATGGTTTATGTGTTTGTATGTTACTTGTTCCAGTTATGAGATTTAACGCTAGTGATAATCCTACAAAGATGGGTACATTCCCTCAATACGGTTATCCTCAAGCCTTTGCTAAATATGTAAAAGCTGCTAAATATTTAGGTGTAAGTGGTGCATCTGATCAAGAAATCTTTGATAACTTTATTCAAAAAATAGAAGATTTAAAGAAAGATATTGAAGTTCCTGCTTCTATTAAAGAATATGGTATTAAAGAAGAAGATTTCATGAAAGTCTTAGATCAAATGTCATTAGATGCATTTAACGATCAATGTACAGGTTGTAACCCTCGTTATCCTTTAGTAAGTGAAGTTAAAGAATTATATTTACAAGCATATTATGGAAATAAGGAGGGTAAGTAAATATGGAATTAGGTAAGCTTTTATTAGAAAGATCAAACAAAAAGATTTATCTTTCTAAAGATGGAAAATTCTTAATTAAGGTTTTTAATCATAACCTTGTTAAAAAAGATGAAGTTTTACAAGAAGCTGTTATTCAATCTAGAGCAGAACAATTTGATTTAATCAATGTTCCTAGTGTTGAAGAAGTATTTAAAGTTGGTAAAGACTGGGCTATTGCTTCAGAATTTATTCAAGGTGATACTTTAGAAGATCTTTTAAGTAAAGATCCTTCTTCTTTTAAAGAAATCTTAACTCAATTTGTTAAATTACAAACTAAATTAAATGGTATTAAAGCTAGTAAATTTGAATCAATTCATACTTTAGCTGAACAAAGAATTAAAGTCTTAAAAAATGATATTGATGCTTCTAGTAGATATGAATTACACGCTAGATTAGAATCTTTTCCTAAGATGGAAAATCTTTGTCATTTAGATTTCAACTTATCTAATGTTGTTGTTGCTTCTGATGGTGAAGTTGGTAAATTATATGTTATCGACTGGGCTCATGCTAGAAAAGGAAATCCAGTTAGTGATGTAGCCTTAACATATCTTAATTTCATCTTAGAAGATAAAAAAGATATCGCTGAAACATATTTAAGCTTATATTTAAAAAGTTCAGATATCGCTAAACAAGATGTTATTAATTTCTTACCTTTAGTTGCTGCTTATAAGTTATCTAGAGGTGGATTATCTACAGATCAAATTAATTATTTAAAAGCTTTAACTAACGTCGTTGAATATTAATATATGCGTAAAACAAATGCTTTAAGATTACTAGATCAACATAAAATTAGTTATCAAATTCAAGAATATAACTATGATGAAAGTGATCTTTCTGGTTTACATGTTATAAAAGAACTTAATCAAGAAGCTAAATATGTCTATAAAACATTAGTTTTAAATGGTGATAAATCAGGATATATTGTTTGTTTAGTTCCAGTAGATAAAGAAATTGATTTAAAAAAGCTTGCTAAAGCTAGTTCAAATAAAAATGTAGAAATGATACATGTATCTCAACTTGAAAAAGTTACTGGTTATATAAGAGGTGGCTGTTCACCTATAGGTATGAAAAAAGTATTTCCTACATATGCCTATAACGGGTTAAATCAAATTGAGAAAGTATTTATTTCTGCAGGATGTAGAGGGATGCAAGTGCATCTAGCTACAAAAGATTTAATACAGTTTTGTCATATTAATTTAATCGATGTTTTAAAAGATTAAATGTATTATAATAAAGTTGTATAAAGGAGAATAATTATAATGGTTATTGAAAGTATTGAAGATGTAAAAGTAGAACAATTTGCTTATTCTAAAAATATTCAAAAAGCAATTGAATTTATTAAGACTCATGATTTATTAGCTTTACCTGCTGGTAAAACAATAATTGATGGTGATAATGTCTATGTTAATAGATCTAGTTACATCGGTAAAAATATTGAAGACGCTAAAATTGAAGGTCATAAAAATTATTTAGATCTTCAATTAGTTATCAAAGGTGAAGAAGGCATGGGCTATGTCGATATTAGAAAAGAAGGCTTAAGTGTTACATTCCCTTATGATGCAGTTAAAGATAGAGCAAACTATGCAGGTAAAGTTGATGGTATTGTCAATTTAAGATCTGGATTCTTCGCTTTAGTTTTCCCAAACGATTTACATCAACCTTGTATCAAAACAAATGATAATATGGTTGAAAAAGCAGTCTTCAAAATTAAGATTGATTTCTAATTATTTATCAAATTATTTAATAAGCCAGGTAGTTAATACCTGGTTTTTTAAAACTTTATAATCATTTTTATTTAAAATATTCTTAATAATGATATAATAAGTTAGTTATAACTAACTATGACACCATTATTAATGACTATTATATGTTTATCAATTATATTTATGGCTACATGTATTGGATCTAGTCTAGTATTTTTAATTAAAAAGAATTTTTCTGATAAAACTAATAATATAATTATTGGATTAGCTAGTGGAATAATGATATCGGCTTCGTTTTTTGGCTTATTACTTCCTAGTATAGAACAAAGTAAAACTAGTTATGGAAAATTAAGTTTTATTCCTGTTGTAATTGGATTTTTACTAGGAGGATTATTGTTATATTTATTAGATAAACTCATCCCTCATTTTCATCAAACATCATTAGAAGAAGAGGGGATTAAGACAAATAAAATTAATAAACACACTAAGTTTTTATTAGCAGTTACAATGCATAATATTCCTGAAGGAATTGCAGTTGGATTAAGTTGTGGAATGATGTTTAATTCTAATCAATATGCTTTAATGATGTCTGCATTAAGTTTAGCTATAGGAATTGCTATACAAAATGTTCCAGAAGGAGCAGCAGTAAGTGTACCTTTAATTGAAGATAATGTTAGTAAACCAAAGGCTTTTTTAATGGGAGTAGTTTCAGGTGTTGTTGAGCCTATTGCAGGGATTATAGCTGTATTTATTTCATCTAGTGTAACTAATTTATTACCTTATTTATTATCTTTTGGAGCAGGTGCTATGTTTTATGTAACTATAGAAGAATTACTACCTGAAGCAAGAAGAGGTAATTATATTCATCATGGTTTATGGGCTTTTATGATAGGGTTTGTAATTATGATGATTTTTGAATTAGTTTTATAAAGATTCTAGATAATTATTTTGTAATTTTAATATATCATCATCACTTAATTTTAATCCATTAATTACAAAATTATGGAAATCTCCATGTTTTAAATTTATTTGATCAATTAAAGCTAAAATATATTCTTTTCTACAAGTATATAAATTTCTATATACTTTCTCACTATCTTTATAATTAATCTTGTCTTTTATTTGATTAAAATCTTTTTTCACGCTATCTTCTACACATGTATTTGTAAATAAATAGTCTTCTAAAATATCTTTTTGATCAACATTTAATAATTTTAAAAGTAAGAAAGCAGCAGTACCAGCTCTATCTTTACCAACTGAACAGTGAAATAAAATACCACCATCTTCTTGATTAATACATTTTTTTAGAAAATTATGATAACCATTTAAACATTCTTGATCATTAACAAATCTTAAATATGTTGACGTCATATGTTTAATTCCATCTTCTTTTTTCTCGAAAATAACACTATTTACAAAATTTATTTTAGATTGAATATAATCACATTCTTTTTCATGGGTCATAGACATATGACGTGTAGTTAATATAGGATTTAAAATATATTCAACTCCATCAATAATAGGATCTTTTCTTTGATTAGCTTCAACTTCATTTCTTAAATCAATTATTGTTTTAAGATTATATTTAGTTTTTAATAATTCAATATCTTTACTAGTGCAATCTACTAAGCAGTTAGATCTAAATAATCTATTAGATTTAATTTTTCTATTATCTAAAGTTTTAATATTATCAAATGTTCTAATATTTACTAAAGATATGTCCTGTATTTTTGTAGTGATGTTTTTCATATATTGTATTCCTTTTGATAGTTATTAATATATTTTACTAATTCTATAGAAAAATATGTATATAAGTGATACAATTATCTATTGTAAGGGGTTTCATATTTTTAAAGGGTATTAGATGAATAAAAAGATAATATTATTCTGAATTTAATTTAGATAGTATTGATAATGATAATGATTATGTTTGTATGTTTTATCTAGACAAGCTAATATAACATTTACTAATATCAGTCTAACACTAAATTAAATAGATAATAAATAGTTCAATATTGAACAATATCATTTAAAAAATAACTTAAATATTTTATAATACTAAATAGGAGGAATTTTCATGTTAAAAGGAAATGTATTATATGGTCAATCAGGTGGACCATCATCTGCAATTAACTCATCTGCATTAGGTGTCATTTTAGAAAGCTTTGCTCAAAAAGACGCAATTGAAAGAGTATATATGATGCATCATGGTATTGTTGGTGCAATCAACGATGATTTAATTGATGTCACAGATGAAAAAATTGAAGAATTAAATAAGCTTGAACATACTGCTGGAGCTTTCTTTGGTAGTATTAGATATAAACTTAAAAGTTATGAAGAATCTGATGTCGATTATAAAAAGATTTTAGAAACACTTAAAAAGCATAACATTCGTTATTTTTTCTATAATGGTGGTAACGATTCAATGGATACTTGTCAAAAGATTTCTAATTTTTTGAAAAATTCAGGTTATGAATGTAGAGTAATGGGTATTCCTAAGACAATTGATAACGATTTACCTATTACAGACCATACCCCAGGTTTTGCAACATCTGCTAAATTCATTTCAAACGCTATTATTGATATGTCTTTAGATAATCATTCATATCCTAATGGTAAAGTTATCGTTGTTGAAATCATGGGTAGACATGCTGGTTGGTTAACAGCTTCAAGTAGTTTAGCTAATTTAGTTGGTTATGGACCAGATTTAATTTATTTACCAGAAGTCGCATTTGATTTAGATAAATTTGTTAATGATGTTAAGAAAGTCTATGAAAAGAATCACTCTGCAATTATCGCTGTAAGTGAAGGTATTGTAGATGCTAATGGTGATTTTGTTTGTAAAGCTGATAAAAATGTCGACGCATTTGGTCATACTCGTTTAGGTGGTGTAGGTCAATATTTAGCTAATGTTATTAGTGAAAAATTAGGCTATGCTTCTGTAGGTATCAACTTATCTATTTTACAAAGAGGCGCTTCTCGTTTAGCTTCTAAGACTGATATTGAAGAAGGTAAAAATGTCGGTAGAGAAGCAGTAAGACGTGCTGTTAATGGTGAAACTGATAAGATGATTACTATTATTAGAACAAGTGATGATCCTTATAAAGTTAAATATGATATTACTCCATTAGTTTCTGTTGCTAATATTGAAAAGAAAGTTCCTTTATCAATGATTAATGATGAGCATAATAATGTCACAGAAGAATTTATTAGATATTGTAAACCATTAATTAATGGTGAATTAGATGATAAATTTAAAGATGGCTTATTAGATTTACCTCATTTATCAAAATATAGATCTTAATAATTAGGCTTAGCTAGAAATGGCTAAGCTTTTATAAAATATTATTTTAAAAATAATTATAAATAACTTATTAAAACCAACTATATAGTAGTGAAGGAGCTAATACATTTACAAAGAATAAAGTTAAATAATAAATCTTTTGACATTAAAGTCGATATAGCGTATAATTTTAAAGATAATGGCCAACTAGCCATTTCTCTGTTATTCCAAAAGAGAATAACCGATAGACCAAAGGGAGGTGTAACATGTCTAAGAAATATGAAATCATGTACATTTTAAAGCCTGAATTAGCAGCTGATGCTATCAAAGCAGAAAACGAATCCTTACAAAAGATTCTCACTGACAATGGTGCAACAGTTACAAAAGTTGACGAATCCTTAGGATTACGTGACTTAGCTTACGAAATCAAAAAGTGCAAAAAAGGCTACTATGTTGTACTCACATTCGAAACCTCTGATAATAAAGCTATCAACGAATTTGATAGACTTACCAGAGTTAATTCTAATGTCTTAAGATTTTTATTAACTGTTTCAGAATAATCTGAAAGAAGGGAAATAAAAATAAATGAACAGAGTCATTTTAGTCGGTAGATTAGTAAGAGATCCAGAATTAAAGTCCACTCCAAGTGGTGCTAAAGTAGTTTCTTTTACTGTAGCAGTAGATAATCCAAGAGGAAAGAATAACAATGCAGAAAAAACAGCATCATTTATTCCTTGTACAGCTTGGAACGCAACTGCTGAAAATGTCGCCCGTTTTATGAAAAAAGGTTCACTTGTTGGAGTTGATGGTCGTTTAAATCAACGTACTTATCAATCTAAAGATGGACGTAATGTCAATGTAATTGAAATTATCTGTGAACAAGTACAATTCTTAGAAAAGAAAGGTGATACTAATGATAGTGGTTATAGTGCAGACTATACACCAGATAACAGTGAACCTTCAAATGGAATTGATACAACAGATGATGAATTACCATTCTAACTAAGAAAGGAATAAAGTAAATGTATAAGAAAAAGGCTCCTGCCAAAGTTTGTTACTTTACTAAAAATAAAATCGATCATATCGATTATAAAGATGTCGAACTCTTAAAGAAGTTTATCTCTCCTTCTGGAAAGATTACTCCTAGAAGAATTTCTGGCACATGTGCAAAGCATCAAAGAGAATTAGCTAAAGCTATTAAGAACGCAAGATTCATGGCTTTACTTCCTTATGTTGCTGACTAATTATTAGTAAAAACAAAAATTATGAGGACACTAGTTTAGGTGTCCTTTTTTAATTAAATAAAAGTTGTAAAAAATTATTTGTTTTGATAACATTTACTTGTAATTATGATTAAACAATATAAAAAAGACTATGATTATTCATACACAATGGGATTTTTCCCAACATTTGAATTAATTAATAATAAAAAAGAATATTTAAAATGTATTTATGTTTCAAATGATTGTTTACAAACACCTGGTTTTAAAAAATTATCATCATTAGTAAGTAAAGATAAAATTATTATCTCTCAAAACGTATTTGATAAATTAAAAGAAAAGGATAACGATCATGTTATAGGTGTATTTAATAAATATACTCAAGAATTAGATAATAATAAAAATCACGTAGTATTAGTAAATCCTTCTGATATGGGAAATTTAGGAAACATCATGAGATCTATGTTAGCATTTGATTATACTAATTTAGCTATTATTTTGCCTGGGTGTGATCATTTTAACCCAAAAACTATTCGTTCTAGTATGGGTGCGATGTTTTCAATTAATATTGAAACATTTTCTAGTTTTGAAGAATATATTAATAAATATAAAAGAGAATATTATCCATTTATGTTACAAACTAATCAAGAATTACATCAAATAGGTAAAATAGAAGGTAATTATAGTTTAGTGTTTGGAAATGAAGCTACAGGATTACCTGATTCATTTTTAAATAAAAATGCTGTAAAAATTGAACAATCTAGTAAAGTTGATTCTTTAAATCTTGCTACAGCCGTGGTTATTGGATTATACTCATTTAAATATTTTAAGAATAATTAAAAATACTATAAAAAAGATTAAAAAACAGTTGAATTTTATAATCTAGGGTTCTAAATATGAAAATGTAACCCCTTACTTTTTATGTTGATTTTAATTATATTTAAGTTATAATAAAGATAGGAGGGAAGATAGTATGAGACTAAAAAAATATTGAGTTTATTATTTGTAACTAGCTTAAGTGGATTTAATACTTTTTATAATACAAAAATAGATGATAAAGTTTTATTCATAAATAATGAAAATGTTAAAATTTATGAAAAAGCCTATAATAAGTTTAAGTCTATTGGTGTTAGTGATAGAGAAATTAAATCTTTAAATCAATCTAAATATGATGAATATAATAAGATTAATCCTATCAAAACTATAAAAAGCGTTAGTATTCATAGTGAAACTAATACTAAAATCAAAAAATTAAATAAAGAAGGATATTCTTCTAAAGTAGATAATACTAGAAAAATTGAAACATATGTTACTTGGTATAAAGTAGAAAATGTATCAAAAAGTGAATTTTTTGTAAAAGTCAATGTTGATTATACTGGAACAGTTAAACCTAGATTTACTGATTTTATTGGTATTGGCTTTACTGATGCAGTAAATTCAAGTATGACTATTGTATCTTCTAATAAGGGTCAAAGACCTACTTATACTGCTCAACAATTTTATATAGAACATTATTATAGATATTATTCAGCGTTAAATGTAGAACCTCAAACTACCCAATATTCTCTTGAAAGAACTGTGACAAAAGATCGATATAATTACGATAATTATAGATATGATTTACACAGGGATTTTATTGTTGATTTTGATGTCCCTAAGGATTATTATTACAAATCTACTCCTAATTATGAATATGCTCAAATTGATGAAGAAATAAAACAAACATACAGTGATTTTTCATATACAATAAGTCAATATTTTGTACCCACATATACTGATTTAAATAGTGTAAGTTTTATAGGAATGTTTACTGAAAGAATTAATAAAAATAACATAAAATTATCAGAATTAAATGTATCTGTAATGCCACCTTCAATTAATTTTAATATTGATAATAGTACAAAAATTTGTAATGACACAATATATTCTAGTGTACTTGTTAAAAAGGATTAAATATTATGGATGAAGTATTAAATAAAATTAAAGAATTCGATAAGAAGTATAAATATCTTAAATGGTACATAATTTTTATAATTCTATTACCTTTATTAATTTATTTTTATAATACTATTTATATTCCTATAAGTGAAACTACAAAACAAGATGAATTAGCATTGATGAGAGTTTTAGGAGTTAAAATTTACATGTTTTATTTTTCTATGCTTTTGATGCCAGCATTTGTCATATCTACATTATATGTAATAAAATCATTAAGCGTAATTATTAATAAAATACATCCTGTAATTAAATTGATACTAGTTATCTTATCATGTGGATTAATTATATATTTATTTGTTGATTTAGTTAGAAAATTAATTTACAATTTTCAAGTTAGTCCAATTAATTATCAATTTGTCTTAGGTTATATTTTTAGTAACATATGGTTAGTTGTAAATATGATTTTCTTAGTAGGGTTTATTAAAAATATTTCTTTAAAATGGGATAGTAAAGACACAAAAGTAGAAAAAATAGAGTTAAATCAAGAAAATATAGAAAATAAAAAAGATTAAACTAATATCTAATTTAATCTTTAGATGAAGTGTCAGTAGTATTACTGGCATTTTCATTTTTAGCGTTTTCTTCTTGTAAAGTGATTACATGTCCATTTTTTACAATCTTTTTAGTGATGTTTTGATCTTTAACATAATCTCTAAAGATAAGATCAAATATAAATTCAAATAATACAAATAATGTAAGAATGAATAAGAATATTGTACATAATATTTCATATGTTTTATTCTTTTCACCTAGGAAAGGAATGTTATTTGCTAAATTATAAAAGAAATTTATACAAAGAGTAAACATTAAACAAAATAAAGCGAGTTCTAAAACTAAAATAATAATATGTTTAGGCTTCATTGTTTTAAAATGAGGTACAAAATCTTTAAAGTATTGTAATATAGGTTTTTTGTTATTCATAAGTAATCTCCACTATTTTATTGTATCAAATTCGATAGAACATATAAATGATGTAACTTCATCATTTTTAACACCTACTATTGTATACAAATTATTTTCTTTTTTGTAGTATGTTTGAAGTTTATCATTATATATACATTCTCTTTGAAAGTTTATTTGCATACTTTTTATTCTTAAATTTAAAATATCAGGAATAGTATCAAGACTTAATATAGAATATTTAACATTATTCATGTGTTTATTATGATCTAATTCTGAAAATCTAACATTTTCACATATTCCTTTAGAATAAGTATTTAAATCATCTACTTTAAACAATATAAATGGATCATCAAAGGCCTTAGTTTGAATATAGTTATCTATATTAAAATTAATAGTTTTAGCTCTTACTAGCTTTCTAGATTCAATATTAATAACACACCATATTGAACTTGCTTTTACTACAATATTATTAGAAGAATCTAGTATTAAAAATTCTCTTTGAAATTGTAATATAGAAGCTTGTAAAGGCCAGGTTTTAATAGTGTATTCTTCATTGATTTTTAATGGTGAAACTATTTCAAATCTCAATTTATCAAGTACCCAAATATTAGAATTTGCTAATAAATCTTTATAACCGACTTTTAATAAATCAGCGTGTTCTCCTGCTACATCTTGAAAACAATATAATAAAGCAGAAGGAAAGATATTATCATTAGTATCAAAATCTGAATAAGTGAATGAATGTTTTTTACAATAATAATTTAAATCCATAATTATATTTTTCCTTTGAATATCTCAATTAATTCTTTATAATTTTTAAATTCTATGTATGTGATTTCATCTTTTAATTTAGGATCGATTTCCTGATTTTTCTTATTAAGATGAAATGGTTGCATATTTGCTTTACTAGCTCCAATAATATCTGTATAAAAATTATCCCCGATAAAGGCGATGTTTTTAGGCTCGACTTTTACTATTTTACTTGAAAGAATATATATTCTAGGATCTGGTTTTCTTAACACATATTCACAAGAACATATTACATGTTCAAAAGGAAAATCTTTGAAGTTTCTACCTACTAAATTTTTA
>CAVFIT010000023.1:12921-16918 GCA_963622735.1 Phocaeicola dorei
GAATAGAACATTGAATATTATTTTCTTTTAAGAAATTTAAAAATAAATCTATATCTTCAACTAAATCAGCTTTAAAGCCTAAACTAGAATCTATACTTGCTTGAGTTAGACTACAATCTAATTTTAAATCATAATAAGTACATAATAGATTTATAAAAGATTCTTGATATACATCAAAAGGCGCTCTATTTTCATAATCAGTATAAAATTCCATAAAATGAGTAGCAAATTCATTAAAAGACATGTCTTGTTTATTTATAACATGATCATATATTTTTTAAATTACTTCACCATTATATATCTCACAATAGTTAATTATTGTGTCCCAACAATCAAATAAAACATATTTTATTTTTTCCATACATCATAATAATACACTAAAATTAACTGATATTCTATCAATTAACTATAGTTAATTGTTATAATATAAGAGTATGGCAAAGATAAATAACGTTCTAGGTTTATTTAAATCTAACATAATGTATTCTTTTAAAAAGGGAATTACAAAGGTTAAGGATAAACAAGTATTATCAAAACAAGATGAAGTAACTTCTTATTTTAATCAAGTAAGTAAGATGAATAAGATTTTTGTATGCTATTTAGATAAATTAACCTGTCAAATTATTTATGAAGGTTATTTAGTAAACGATTTAATTAGAAGAGACTATTCTAAAGATTTATATACTAAAGTTGCTAAGTGCTTAAAGTTAGATACAGATGGTGTATCTAGCGAGATTTTAAATCACATCGCTAATGAATATATTAAAGCTTTTAATAAATTAACTATAGCTTTTTATGATGATAATAAATTTGCTAGATATATTATTACTAAATCTAGTGGAGATACTACATTTATATCTAACAAATATATTAAAGATTTTATTAATTGTTTACCTATAGTGTTTTCTTCTAAAAGGGTATTAACTTTTTCTAAATATGCTGATTTAGTAAAAGTGCAATTTATTAAACTTAAAACTAGTAATCGTTATAGAAATAGATTTGAGTATAATTTATTTTCGTTAGATTTAAATGAAATTATTTCTAATAGTGATAGAACTACATATTTTGAAACATTAGATGCTTTAAAAATGAAAATTTTAAATTATACATTTGAAATTGGCTTAATTGAAAATAATCCATTTTCTCTTTTAATTGGAGATTTTATATATGGATTTAATTCTTCTAGTATTGTATTAGATGAGTCTTTATTTGAACTGTTTGATATTGTAAAAAATAGAGATGATATACCTGAAAATAATAAAGACTACATCTCGTTACAAGATTACAATGCTAATGATACAATCGATGATTTTAACGCTACTAGTTATTTAAGTAGGACTAGTGTAGTTGAACAAACTGAGGAAAATAATAAACAATTATGAAAAGGTTAATATTTTTTATAATAACTCTTATTATAAGTGTTGCATTTGGTATTGTTTATTGTTCTTCACCAATAAGACAGTTTTTAACTGCCAATAATATAGGTGCTTTAGTTAGTACATATGAAAATTTAGATAGCTTTTTTTCATTTGTCTGGTCTAAAACATTTGCAAACTTTGTTACTTTAGGTGGGGAAGAATCAATTAGATTAAATATTAAAGCTATTGTAATAATTGGCTCTATTTTTGCTATTACTAATTTTGTTGTTATTAGTATTGCTAGTATAGTTGATACAGTTGTAACTTCTAGTAAAATTAGACAAAAACAATATATTAAGCAAGAAAAAGAAAGACTTTCTAAAATTGGTAAAACACCATCTTCATATGCCAATTTTGATAAAAATGATATTAATTATAGAAATAAAAAGATTCCATATGTAGATAGTATTAATTTTGAGCAAATTAATATAGATACAGATATAATTAATAATAAAAAGTATGGTAAACCTATAATAAGAATATTAGTTGTAGTATTAGCAAGTATTCTTACTTTGTTTTATTTTTTCTTTAGATTTATTTATCTTACTAATTATCAACAACTTAAAGATGCGTTTAGTTGGATATGTAACAGTCAATTATATAAAGATATAAATATTAATCTTACTAATATGTATGGTTATATATTTGAGCCTATTTATAATAATGTAATGTTTTCTTTAGGTGGATCTAAATGGACATTTGGTTTACTATTAGAATTTGTAATATGGTTATTATTATCTGTTGTAATTATACTTACATATGTATTAATTGCTAATAAAGTAGTTCATAATAGAAGACTTAAAAATATTCAAAAAGAAAATAGACAAAATGCCTCTAATAAAATATCTAGTAAGGCTATGGGTATTTTAGGAAATATTGAAAGCGACGAAGATAGTATAGGGGATATTTCTACTATTGCTACAATATCAGCTTCATCATCTTATCAAATGTCTCAAAAATCAATTATGCAAAAAGCAAATTATATTGATGATATTGGTTATGGTGTTGAATATGTTGGAAAAGCTGAAAAAGAAGAAGGTTATATTCCACCTTCTACTTCTAGAAGAGCATATGTTTTAGAACCATTACCAGATGATGTTTCTAACAACGAAGGTGTTACTATTGAAGATATACCTTCTATTGATGATTCTTTAAATAACGATAATCAAACAGTTAATATTTCATATGTTTCAAAAGAACTTGAACAAGAAGAAGTTGATATTTCTAACGCTAATATTAGTTACATTGCTTCAACTCAAATTGTAGATAATATAACTAATAAAAATGATGTAGATGATATTATTTCATTTGATGAAGATGGTGATGCATATTTAGTAAAGAAAGGAAGATTATTTACTCATGGTGAGGATATATCAGATGTATATGATCCTTATAATGCGTCAATGACTTTATTAATTAATAAATATGGTGTTAAAAATTATCATATTCTTGATGATATAGAGCCTTTTGATTTAGTGCCTTTAGATGTATTAAAAGAGATTAACGAAGCTAAAAATAGAATTAATAAAGAAAATTTAATGTCTGATATAGATATTATTAATCAATCATTAGTACAACAACCTTTCCATGTAATACAAGGTGCAAAAGATGGAAAATAAAACATGGTTATCATTCTTTTTAGATGAAATAAAGAAAAAGGAAATTAAAGAATTAATTAGTAAAGTATCTTTAGATTATAAAACAAATATTATTTATCCTAAAAAGGAAAATGTATTAAATGCTTTTAAATTAACCCCTTATAATAATGTAAAATGCGTCATAGTAGGTCAAGATCCTTATCATGAAGAAAATCAAGCTATGGGGTTATCTTTTTCAGTTAATAAAGATGTCACTATTCCTAAAAGCTTAATGAATATATTTAAAGAATATAGCTTAGATTTAGGCTATAAAATACCTAATAATGGAGATTTAACTAGCTGGGCTAGAAATGGTGTGTTATTAATTAATTCTGTTTTAACAGTTAAAAAAGGTAAAGCGTTTAGCTGTAATTATGACGAATATGAAATATTATTTAATGATGTTATTTCTTATTTAAACAAAAAGAAAACCCCAATAGTATTTATATTATGGGGTGAATCTGCTAAAAAATGTATTAAATATATTGATACTTCATTTCATTTAGTTTTAACTTCTCCTCATCCTTCACCTTTATCATGTTATAGAGGCTTTTTTAACTCTAAACCTTTTTCTAAAACCAATAAATTTTTAATATCTACTAATCAAGATCCTATTGATTGGAAACTAGAAGATATAGAGTTTGAGGATAAATTATTTTAATTATGAACATAAAAGATTGTACAAATGAATTTGCTACAAATCAATTTGTATAAAATACCAAATTATGATAATATATATTTGGAGATGATATATTATGTTTATAGGTCGTATTGATGAAGTAAAAGAAATCAAGTCAGCACTCGATACAGATAAGTTTGAATCTATTTTAATTTATGGTAGAAGAAGAGTAGGTAAGTCTGAGATTATTCATGAATCTATTAAAGAACTTAATTTACCTATAATTAATTTTGAATGTAAAAAAACTTCTTTATATGTTAATT
>CAVFIT010000024.1:0-14206 GCA_963622735.1 Phocaeicola dorei
ATATTTATTTACTATTATTACTATTTTAAATAGTATTTTTTTATAAAAACATTTGGAGGACCAAATAATGATTCTTATTACTGGAGCTAGTGCTTCTGGAAAAACTGAAACTGCTAAAGAATTAGGTGTTTTATTCGGCATTAAAAAAGTAGTCACTCATACAACTAGAAATAAAAGAGTTGGTGAAGTAGATGGAATTGATTATCATTTTGTATCAAAAGAAGAATTCAATCAATTAAAAGCCTTAGACGCATTTGTTGAAACAACTGTTTATAATAATAATTATTATGGTACTTCTAAAAAAGAAATCGCTGATGATAAAGTATTAGTAGTTGAAACTAGTGGAGCTAGAGTTTTTCTAGGCTTAAAAGATGAACATATTATGGTTTATAGACTTCATGCTTCAAATCAAACTCGCGCAACAAGAATGAGAAATAGAGGCGATAAAGAAGAAGATATACAAAAACGTTTAATAAATGATGTCACTAGATTTGCAGATGATCAATTAAAAGATGATAGAATCTATGAAATCGATACAGAAAAATACGATATAAAAGGCGTAGCTGAAATCATTTATAAACATTATTCTAATTATTTACAGCATGTAAAAAACAAGTAGATTAATTTCCTACTTGTTTTTATTTTTTAACGATTTAATAAATATTGATATAATTCGATATATTCATTAGCTTGTTTAGACCATGAGAAATCAGCCTTCATAGCATTTTTAATCATAGTATCTAAATCTTTATTCTTATTATAATACATATCAATTGCTAAATTGATTGAATAATCAAAACAGTTTTCATCCCATGAAGCAAACGCAAATCCTGTTGCAGTTTTCTTATCATCAAAATAAGAATTAACTGTATCATTTAATCCACCAACTTTACTAACAATTGGTAAACTACCATAATGCATAGCAATAATTTGACCAAGCCCACAAGGTTCAAACATACTAGGCATTAAAAAGAAATCACTACCTGCATAAATAAGATGAGATAATTCTTCATTATATCCAAGATAAATTCTAATGTTATCTGGATATTTTGCTTGCATATCTTTTAATTGCTTTTCAATATCATAATCACCTTGTCCTAAGATAATTAATCTAGCATTTCTAGAAGCGATATTTTCAAGATTTCTTAATATTCTATGTACACCTTTTTGAGATGTTAATCTACTAATTGCAGCAAATAAAGGTTTATCAATATCTTTTGTATCAAAACCAAACGCTTTTAATACAGCCTCTTTATTGATATATTTTCCATCTTTATATGTTCTAATATCATAGTTAGCTTCTATAAACTTATCTGATTCAGGTGTAAAGAAATCATAGTCGATACCATTTACAATACCAAACATATCTGATTGTCTATTATTTAAAACATAACCTAAACCATTAAATGCATGGAAATCAGATAATAATTCTCTAGCATGTGTAATTGAAACTGTTGTAATAGCATCACAAGTACAAATACCACCTTTTAATAATGAAACTTGATCATTAAATTTTAATAAACCATTTGAATAATAGTATTCCTGGATATTTAAGTAATTTCCTAAATTAAATGAATTGAAATAACCTTGGAAAAGAGGGTTATGAATAGTTAATACAGATTTAAATTTTAAACCCGCATCTGCACAAAGCAAAGGTAATATAGCAGTTTGCCAATCGTTTACATGAATAATTTCAGGTCTTAAATCTAATCTTATTATAGCTTTTCTAACAGCTTGACAAAAATATGAATATCTTTTTTCATCATCGCCATATCCATAAAATCCATCTCTTTCAAAATATGTGCCACATTCTACAAAATAGAAATTAACACCATTTCTTACATCTTTTAAGATGTTACATCCAATCATTTGATTTCCTTGAGGGATTGAAAAAGCATCGATAAATTCGTAATTATCTAAAACAGTTCTTTTAGTTTTTAAATAGAAAGGAAGAAATACACTAACATCATGACCTTTTTTCACTAATGCTTGACTTAATCCACTTGCTACATCTCCTAATCCACCTGTCTTAGAAAATGGAGTGCATTCAGAAGCAGCTAATAAAATTCTCATATTAAACTATATCTCCCCTTTTTATATATTGAACTTTTGATTTAGAACCAATAATTTCTTTTTTATGGATAATTTTTGCTTCTTTATCAACAACTACATTTTCTAAATGTGTAGATTCAGAAATATATGAACCTGTTAATACTACACTATCTTTAATAACTGCGCCAGGTTTAACAACTACGTCTCTACCAATTATTGAATTAATAATTGTACCTTCAATTTGACAGCCATTAGCAACAAATGAATTTTGAACATTTGCACAAGATTTATATTTTGCAGGAGGAGTATCAAATGATTTTGTATAAATAGGCCAACTAGAATCAAAATAATTTTTTCTAATTTCTTCATTAAAGAGGAATTCTTGAGAATATTCTAAATAATGTTCTAATGAATCAAAGCATCTAACAATGCCTTTATATTCATAACAATGGATAGGAATATCTTTATAAATACTCTTAATAACATCTAATAATGTATATAAAGAAGATGTCTTTTTACCTAATTCAACTAATCCAGATAAAATTTCTTTATCGATAATAATTGTTTGTAAGAAAACATTTTCATTATCTGAATTTCCTAAGTTATTATGTATATCTACTAAAATACCATTATCATCTACTTTAACAACTTGTTCAGATGTAAATGTTGTTTTAGCATTATTAATTTTAGAATAAAAAATAGAAATCTTATTCTTATTAGCTACATGATCTTCTATATAAGGTCTATAATCCATCTTATAAATAATATGAGAAGGAGCAATTACAAATACATTTGTATCTTCACTTAAAGATTTAATATACCATCTGTTTTCAGCTAAATTATTAATATCGTGATTATATATTTCATTTGAACTAAATACTTCATCATAAAGTAATGTAACTCCACCTAATTTAGAGTTTTTATTATAAACATGTCCACCACCAATATGTTGAATGATTGAACGTAAATGATTTTTAACTAATACACAAGACTTATCAATACCTGAATTAGAGAAATTTGATAATGGGAAATCCATAAATGCATATCTACTAATATAAGAAGTAGAAGCAATAGATCTATTAACATTTAATCCACCACAACCACTAGCATAATGTAAGTTAACAATACCAACAGCTTTTGAACTCATTTTCATTTCCTCCTCTAGTTATTAATAAGTAAGATAGGTTCACTATCTTTACCTATAAATTCACCTTCAATAACATTATCTGGTCCAACAATTGCACGTTTAATATGTGAGCCAGTTTTAATAACAGTATTAGGCATAATTACACTATCTTCAATAATAGCTCCTTGTTCAATAACTACACCATTAAAAATAACTGAATGGGAAACTTTACCAGCAATAGTAGCACCTTGGTTAGCAATAGAATCTATTAATGAACCAGTAGAAGTTATATAACATGGAAATGACATAGTATCTTCAGATAATACTCTTGCGTTATTTTCATATAAATCAAGAGTACATTTATCATCTAATAAGTCCATATTAGCTTCCCATAATGAATCGATAGTACCAACATCTTTCCAATATCCACTAAATGGGTAAGCAAATAATCTTTTCTTACTAGCAAGCATATTAGGAATAATATTCTTACCAAAGTCATTTTCAGAATCAGGATCTTTATGATCTTTAACAAGTTCACTTCTTAAGGCTTTGTAATTAAAGATATAAATACCCATACTAGCTAATGTAGATTCAGGGTTTTTAGGTTTTTCAGTAAATGATTCGATTTTGTAATCACTATCTGCTTTCATAATACCAAATCTTTTTGCTTCTTCTAATGTAACTGTTAGACAAGCAATAGTTAAATCTGCATTTTTAGATTTATGGAATTCAAGCATCGCATCATAATCCATTTTATAGATATGGTCACCTGATAAAATAATTACATATTCAGGATCTTCTCTATCTAAGAAATCCATATTTTGATAAATAGCATCAGCTGTGCCATTATACCAGTTAGCGCCTTCATCAGTTTGATGAGGAGTTAAAACAGCAGTAAGTGATTTTTTACCATCAATTCCCCAACTTGAACCATTAGCAACATATGTATTTAGTGGTGTAGATTCATATTGAGTTAAAACACCTACAGTTCTAATTCCTGAGTTAGCGCAATTTGATAATGGGAAGTCAATAATTCTATATTTACCCCCAAAATAAACTGCAGGTTTAGCTAACTTCTTAGTAAGAGATTTTAAACGTGTACCCTTACCACCTGCTAAAAGCATAGCAACAAATTTTCCTTTGACCATATTTACCTCCTAATAAATCAAAATTCCATTTCCACTTTGTTCATTTGTAAATGTGACTTCACCATTTAAACCGTTAACGATTTTATTGATAAGCTGTTGTAAGCCTACTAAGGCCTCTGCTTGTTTTTCTAAAATTTGAGGTTCCAATTTATCTTTTAAATTAGAATTGAAATTAAACTTAAATCCTTCTAAGAAAATATTTAATCTATCTTCTTTTAAAGAAATAATGACATCAGTTTTTACAAAGAAAGAAAATTTAGAAATTGAATCAGCTACTTTCTTATTAACAATTAAATAAATTTCTTGTCCTAGAGTTGTATAACAGATGAAGTTAGCAATACTTGAAATTTCATCAAATCCGTACTTATTTATTTTTAATCCATCATATCTATCAAAACTAGGTTGACCATTACTTCTAATTTCTAAAAATGAATGTGTTCGAATCTTAGATAAATTTGTAGAGATTAATACTCCATCTTTTTTATTTCCAAAATCATCTTTATAAACAAATGAACTAATATTTAAATCAGATAAAGAAGAAGAGATTTTAGTCTTATCTTTAAAAGTTGAATCATATATAGACATATATTCTAACACTTTAGAATATTCATCTATTTCATCTTCTTTTACCTTAACATGTAAATCTAATACTAATCCATTAAGCTTAGATTCACTAATTAATGCCTGTTCATAATCTTTTTTAAACTTTGAATTAATTTTCATATAGTGAAGCTTTATATAAACTACACTAGCAAGTACACAAACTAAGATAATACAAACTAATAAGATAAATCTTGCTAAGCTTGATTGTTTAGAAAAATCAAATAAATTTGTGCTTGTATCAAAATACCTAATAAAAGCTAAGCTACTAACTTTTCCAAAAATACTATTTGGAAATAAAAAATAACCATTCCCTAACGAATAAAGTAGGACATACAAAAAATAAAGTAAAAATATCCCTATACCTATAATTACGCCAACTAGTATATTATTTCTAATTAACTTTTTTTGTTCTTTTATTATTAAACTTGAGTCAGAATAAACTGTCTTTTCCATAAGTAAATCTTTCTATAATTAATTATACACTATTTAATTCACACTTGAACTATTATTAATTAAATTTATTAATAAAAATTAACAAAAAAGCCTTAAAAACAAATTTTAAGGCCTTTCATTACGATTTTATTACGCTCTAGATGCTAATTTTCTTCTATCTTGATATCTATCAATTCTAGAACGATTACGTTTAACATCATGCATAACAACTAATGTTTGATCAACTTCATTTACTAAATCTGTGACCTTTTCTGTAGGTGTTGATAATATAGCTTGTAATCCAAAGCTTCTAAGTAAACTGACAGCTTCTTTAATTCTTGAACCATCCATTTTTGAGAAAGCTTCATCAAAAATAACAAGTCTAATTGTATCTGCATTTGAATCATTTGTTCTATAAAGTTGAGCAAATGAAGCAAGAATTGAAATGTAGAAAGGTGTTTGAGTTTCACCACCAGATTGACGTTTAAATGTTCTTGCTAAACTTGATTCAGTATCATTATTACCTCTTTTAACAAGTAAATCGAAGACTAAATATGTTCTATAATCAGTGAACTTTTCTATATTAGCAATAATTTCTTGTCTTTGAGCAGCATCTGTATTATTAGATGAGACAGAATCAGAAATAAGTGAGAATAAATTATCCATAATAGGACCATATTTTTCTAAATAGATATCTTCTGCATCACCAACATTCAATAATAAATCATCAGTGATCATACGATAATAATCCATGTAGTCTTTATTAGGTTCAACTGAGAAACGATATGAATCTCTACCAAACTTAACATCTTTTAAAGCTAAATTAAGATCATCGATTTGAGACTTGATAGTTTCAAATGAATTTCTGAGTTTATAAATAAAGTCATCTTTAAATTCTTTAATAGCTTTTGAATGAGCTGATTCAATTTGTTTAAGATAGCTAGGAAGCATAACCAATTGTAAATCGTCTAACTCTTTATCAAAGTCTTGGTTTGTATCTTCTTTAGAAGTATCATAAGACAAATTATAAACGATTGTATATTTACTTCTTAAATCAATTAACTTATCCTTAGCAGTCTTTTCTCTATTTTGCATTTGAACATAAGTTGATTGAGCTTCTTGTTTGATTTTACTAAGAGGCATAGATTCCATAGCCTTATCAAAGAAAGGAGCAAACTTTTCATTAACATCTTCTTGATTAAATCTCATAAGTTTATCACCATACATACTAACAGCGATATTCTTACTAGGAATTAAATCATTAATTAATGTCTTATTAGTATTTTCTAATCCACCTTGTTCAATTAATAACTTACTCTTTTCATCTTCTAACAATTTAATATCAGATTGAATATCATTGATTTTCTTATCATAAGAAGAGACTTCTTTTAAATCACCTTCTTTTAATTGTTGTTCTAAGCGTTCAATTTCATCATTATATGAATTAACACTAGACATAGATTCAATATCATAAACATAAGTATTAATTTCACTAGAAGAAATAACTTCTAATGTAGATACACTCTTAATATAAGAATTTAAATCGTTATATAAATCTAGTTTCTTAGAAATAGCATTTAAATCCTCATTTTTACTAAATTCAGAATCTTGACTAACTTTAGTACCAATAAATGGAATATTACCTTTTCTTTCATCAAGATAGAAAGAAGCGAAGTTTCTATAACCAGTACAGTTAGTAAGTAAACCATTTCCTGATTCTCTAGCTTGGCTAAATGTATCACACTTTTTAACCTTACCTAATAAGAAATTAGCATATGCTCTAGCGCCTTTATTTGAAGTGATGATTTCTTCAGCAACTGAATTTTTACCACACTCAAAATCTCTTTCAATAAGTTTTCTTGTATCTACTAAAGAAATATTATAAACATTGTATTGTTTACAAATTCTAGCTAATATCTTTGCAGCATCTTCATAGTATTTATCATCGACAAATAAATTGAACTTTTGAGCAAATATATATGCTTCAATAGCCTTAGTCCATTTTTTATCTTTAATATCCCAAACATCACAAAATGAAGTGACATCAACATATGAATATTTATTATTTAATTCATCTATTAAAGCATCTTTAATTTGTAAATAAGTAGGATTAAATGGTTTATGTCCTGAATGGATTAAATCAATTTCACCATTAATAGATTTAGCGTTATCAGAAAATGATGATATTGAATTTTCTAATAAATGAGTCATTCTTATACTTAAAGAATGGATAGATGCCATTTGTGATTGGAAATCAATTAATACATCTTTAGAAACATCTTTTCTATCTAATCCACTAGTTAATTCACTACATATTGAATTAAATTCAATAGCGGCATCTTTTAAATCTTCTAATAAATCAGCTTCTTTATCTAAAAGAATAGAATCATCAAAATTATTTAATCTATTAGATAAAGAATATAAAGCCTCATTATATTGTTTAATATAACTTTTTAATGTTAAAACTAAAGATTGATAATTGCTTTCTAAAGTAGATATTTTTTCTAAAATAGTATTCTTTTTAGAAGAGATTGAACTAGTTAAAGAATATCCACTTGAGCCTACTTTTTTAGCTAAATAAGATTCAGCTTCACCTTTTAGTTCATTAATTTGTTCATCTTTTTCTTTTAAGAGTTTAGAAATTTGTAAAATTCTAGCATTATTATTTTCTAAATCTTTTTTGTATTTTTCTAATTCAGCTTTACTTGTTTCAAAATTTGCTCTATCTGTAATATAATCAGCTAAAAGTTTATCTTGTTTAGCTTTTTGTAAATTTGCATAAGCGTTTTTAATAGCAGTTAAAGCGTCAATCTTACATTGAATCTTTTTAGCCTCAACTTCTAATAATTTATATTGTTCAATGTTATTTCTCATTGAAGAAATATCAACATTATAATCAATATCGCAAACAAATTCTGTAATAAATGATGAAATATTTGTAATAGGAGTAAAAGAAACAGCCTTTTTAAATAAAGATAAATATTTATCAGGTAAATCACCAAACTTACTTTTTAAGAAATTTTGATATGCTAAATTAGTATCAAAGAATTGATACTGAGTAGATTTATAGTTATCTTGGAAGAATTTTAATAATTCTTTATAAGATAAAGGTCTAGGTATAGAATTATCAAGGTTATCTTTATTTGTAAAATTGTTTGTAGGGAAGCTATCATCTAAAAAGAAAAATTTATGTTCTTCTTTATCATCTTCATAACAATCAAAAACAATACCTAAAGAAAATTCTTTGTTAGTAGAAGTATCATTAAATTGTAGTGCAATATAAGAAGTAAAACGTCCAGGACGTAAACACATTATTTGTCCTTGACTTGTTTCACCAGTTTCACATCTTAAATAACCTCTAAGAGATCTACCTGTTCTTTCATTAGCGGCTTTATTAAAGTTTCTACCAGAAGTATCACCTAAAAGTACTATTTGCATAGCATCGATAATTGTAGATTTACCAGTACCATTAGAGCCAGTTAAAAATGTGATATTTTTAATATCAACAGTATCATTAGCAAATAAATGCCAGTTAATAAGTCTTAATTTATTTAATTCTTTCATATTTGCTCCTTTTTACTATTGATCAATATCATTACTATCAATATTTGTAATCATACTATATAAAGCATTTAGTCTAGCGTTAGATATTACATAACGAATACTAGGCAATATATAAAATTCATAACTTGAATCATTAAATGAACCTTTAGATAAACAAATGATGTTATAAGAAGATAAGATTCTTAAACTTGATTGAATAGTAACACTAGAAATTCTTTTACTAACTGTAGATAAAGCTAAATCTCTAAGTAATCCTCTTAAACTAGAAGCATCGATTTTTACTTCATTAGAAGTAGGATTAGTTCCTAATTTATCTTCATAATAAGAACGTAAAGCGTAAATGATTAAGGTTGTAACACCATCTAATTTAATTCTATTAGTATCTAAATCACTTGAAGTATAAATTACACCATTATCTGAATCGACATTTACACTAATACCAGCAAATTCTAAATATTGACTAATTAAATCATAATGTCTTTCAACAAATAAATAACTAGGATTAATTTTACCAATTGTAGAAGTTTTATCAAATGTTCTTCTAACTAAATAACATTTATAAAGTAAAGTAGAAACAACATCTTGGAATTGAGATTGTTCACCTCTACTTAATTTAGAAAATTCTTCATCGAACATATTTTATTTTCTTCCTTTCTTTGTAAAACAATAATTAGGGACAATAAACTTATTCATCACACAAGTTTCATCAAGTCTTTCAATTGTATAAAACATATCACCAAATTGAGCTCTAACTGTAGCTAAGATAAGTAAAATCATATCATCTAAACTATTTAAAGATATTTCACTAGTAGTAATTTTATTCTTATCACCAAAATTTCTAACCATGAAATCAATAATTGAATCTTGAGAGAATCTATCAACTTCATCAGCTATATAATTTGATAAGGAATTATCATCATCACCAAAGAATTCATCTTCAAGTGGCATTGGATCAGAATATTCTTTTTCTCCTCTTTTAAACGGCATTGTAAGAGAATCAGAATTAACAAAGCCTTGTCTATATAAATTAATAGTATCCCCAGCTTGGCTAATTATATTTACATTAATATAATCATCATGATAATAACTAGGTAAGCTATCAATAGCTTTAGCCATAGCTAATATAACAGCATCTAACTTACCCTTAATTGACTTATCAGAATTAGATAAATAATTAACTTTTCTTTGAACAGCTTGGACATAGTTTGAATTAGCCTTATCAATTTCATCAAAACTAGATGATAACTTAGAATATATATCAATAGTTTGTTGAATCATTCTATTAACTATATCAAAGACTTCACTAGATTTGAGTTTTGAATAGTTAGGATCAAACTTAGCCTGGCTAACAAGTTTAGCCATAATTCTTTTATCGCGTTGCCATCTTTTTAAAATATTAATAACAGGTAATGCGTATAATCCAAGTGAGTCATATGTTTTCATAGGGTGATAAATTTTTTCACCTATTTGTTTTTGGAAAACATCAAAGTGTTGACTTAAAGCGTCGTTAGGATTAAATATTGAAGTTAATTTATGACCATATACACAAATAGAATGATGTAACAAAGTAACATTTAATTCTAATTCATCAGCATTCTTTCTTGAAGAAAGTAAAGAACGGAACATATAGTCATCTTCTTTTTCATCTTCTAAAGCAAGTTCAGAATATGTTTGATGTACTAAAGGAATATATAAACTAGAATCACTTGATAAGTCTTCAATAAGTTGAATCATCTTAATTGTATAACCAGGCAAATATAACATATCGATATTGGTCTTAGTATCTTTTTCAACATCGATCCAACCAGTAGATACTAATTTTCTAAAAATATAGTTAGTTTTAAAATTAATTGTGTCTTGTTCAGATTCAACATCAATTCTTTCTTCATCAGATTTATCATCAAGTCTATCTAGTCCTACATCAAATAAAGAAAGCAAATCTGATCCACGACTTCTAAGCATATTAATATAATCAGATTTTTGAATAGAAGTCTTATAAGTTTTTAAACACTCAAAAAGTGTAAGTAAAGAATAAACATAAACATTTTTGTATTTTCTAGAGAGAACACTAAAGAAGTTCTCTGGAATTTTATCAAATAGATTCAAGGTATTATCTCCTATTTTGTAGTAAAACCACGTACAAAAATATTATATATTTTTTACCCTGTATTTAACAATAAACAAACAACAAAAAATAAATTTTTTTAAACTTTTGTTATCTTGCTTATAAACCGGAAATATTACAATCTCTTTTTGAATATTTTAATTTATGAATTTTTACTAATTCTTGATCTTTTAAATATAACTTTTCCCATTCATCATTAACAAGATTTTGAATAATTTCATTCAATTGATTTGTATTATATTGACTATACTCTTCTGGATAAAAAGTTTTAATATAGGAGATTTGAACTGGATAATTTTTCATTCTTAATTTTTTATCTAGAACCCTAAATCCACCATATATGCAACTAACTACAATTGGCTTTTTAGCGTTATAAGCAGGTTTTAATGCCCCAGCTTTAAAAGTTAAAATTTCATGTTTAACACTTTTAGATCTAGTGCCTTCAGGAAATATCATGACTGATTGATTATTACCTTCTAATATTTTTGAAGCTTGCATAATAGCTTTTACTTCTGAACGCATGTTTTTTCTATCCATAAATATTCCGTCAATACTAGTTAAGATTTTCCCTACAAAAGGAAACTTAGCAACTTCAACTTTAGAAATAAAAGTTAAAGGTGTTTCAATTTGATCAACAAATGATATAGGATCTATATTAGATTGATGATTACAAACAAGTAAAAAATTTGAATCACTGGGAATATTTTCCTTACCAGTTACATAAAATTTGATCTTTACTCTTTGGCAAAACTTTTGTATAAATTTTCTAACTTTATTATATCTAACTTGAATAGGATATTTATCTTTTCTTTTAGAATATTTTCTTGACCACAAAGGGGAAAGTAAAATCATTACAAGAACTTTACAGGCATAATTAAAATATTTAATCATATTAACCTCTTATAAGTACACTAATACTAATTGGTTCGACTTCAACTTCTTTTTTAAGTGAAATATTACATTTACCTTTTTTAGAGAAAACTTGTGTACATTTAAAATCTAAATCATAAGTAACTACATCATTAGTAGGGTTAATAAAGACTAACATTTTTTCTTGCTTATTCTTTTTATACTTAACAAGTAAAGATTTATTAGGTAAATCGATAAATTCGACATTATCTTTCATCTTCTCTAATGTATCAAATGTATAATTACCAAAATATTTTTCTTTAACTTGAATAGCGTCTTTAAAATATTCAATCATATCAATTCTTGAATTAGCTACTTCATAATCAAATCCATTAATTTTATCGCCTGCATTATAAGAGTTTCTTATCATAGATTTAGATTGACCAAATTCTTGACCAGCATGAATAAAAGAAATTCCATTACTAAAAAGAATACAAGCGTTAATTAAATTTATTCTTTGTAAAATAACATCTTCATTAGAAGTAGTGCAAGATAATTTATCATATAAGCAATTATCATCATGACATTCTACATAGTTAATAGATTGACTAGCTTGTTTAAATAAAGGTGGGAAGGCAATAGAAGTAATAGAGCCTGAAAACACATGCTTAAATCCATCAATATAATTTAAATCGCCATTTAAATAACCACATATTGATAAGTTATTAAATTGATTTCTTCCTCTACAAATATCTCTAAATCTATCATTAAAAAATCCTACTCCTAATAAACGACTAGAATTATATAATGAAGAACGTTGTCTTCCATCTAAAGTAGAATTCATATCCCATCCTTCACCATAGACTAAATCATTATTTTTATATGAATCTACTAATTTTCTAACTTGCTTAATAGTTTCAATATCTATTAAGCCCATTAAATCAAATCTAAATCCATCAATACCATATACATCTTTAAAATATTTAACATTATCTAATATCAATTTTCTAATCATGTATTTTTGAGTATCAAGTTCATTACCACATCCAGTAGCATTTGATAAACTACCATCTTGATTTCTTCTATAACAATAACTAGGAAGTAATCTATTTAAAGGATTTGTCTCAGAATCAAAAACATGATTAAAGACCATATCCATATTAACTTTCATACCGTTTTTATGAAATGTGGATACCATATTTTTAAATTCAATCATTCTTAAATATGGATCTTCACTATTTGTTGAATATGATCCTTCAATAGCAAAATAAAATTTAGGATCATATCCCCAGTTATATGAATCATTTTTAAAATCATCAGTTATAGTTTGAAAATCATACACAGGCATAATTTGAACATGACTAACATCTAAACTTTTTAAATAATCTATACCAACAGACATATTTTTATATTTTAAATTTGAAGTAGATAAACATTTAAATGTACCTTTATCTACTACATTTAATTTACTAGTCATATCTCTAACATCAAGTTCATAAATTATAGAATTCAATTTACTATTTTTTCTAATATTAGAAGAATATGTCTCCATATTTTGAATTTTAGAAGTATCAACAATATATCCAAATTGAGAATTAGTATCTACACTTTTAGCATATGGGTCACAAGTCTGAATAACATTTCCATTTATTTTAGCGTATAAAAGATACTTATACCCTTCATAATCTCCATCAATAGTACCAATAAATACACCTTTATCGTTTCTTTTTAAATTAACAAGATGAGATTCATTTGAATTAAAAACTTCACAAAACATTTTTGTAGATAAAGGAGAAAAGATCCTAAATTCTGTTTTTTCTTTTGAATATAAAGCCCCTAAAGGTCCATCATATCTGAACTTTTTTTCAAATTCATCTAAACTAGCAATATAAGTAACATCAACTGAATATGCTCTATTTAAACAATCAAAAAGTCTATAATCTTTACCAGCTAAGATTTTATGTTTAAAAGAAAAAGTAACTATACATCTATGATAACTTTCTGAAACAGAAAAAGATTCTAAATTCAAAAAGCCTAAAAATTTATTATCTTCATATAATCTAGCTTTACTAACATCATCTTTATTAAAATATCCATATAAATATAAATCGATATGATGTAAATCTCTTAATATAGCTTTATTTCTATTAGATGGCTCCATGTGCTTTCTCCTATCTATTTAATAATATCAAAAATATATAAATAACAAAAAAAGATAAACAAGCAAAGTTGGAATTATTATTAGGACTAATATTTTTATTTATATAGCCAAAGTCATATATAAAATAACAATAATGCTCATCATTA
>CAVFIT010000025.1:0-3873 GCA_963622735.1 Phocaeicola dorei
GTGATATAACAACTAATTACTATTTTATAGATGTATAAAGATAAGACTAGTTTTGCATTTATATTATATATTTACTTAATTTATTTACTTAAAGGTGAAATTTCTTTATTTGACCATTATTAGTAAAAGGAGTTGTTTATGACGTTATTTTATGATAAACCAAGTGGGAATGGTAGATTTAGTCCTTTTCTTTCTTATCAAGTATTAAAATATATCGGTTTATTATTAATTGGTATATCTCAATTTGTAATGATAAGAGAAGTTTATGCTTATGTATTTCCTAATTCAGGTTTTGTTATTCCAGATAATTTTGCTTCATTATTAAAATCATTATCTGTAGTAGGTACACCACTTGTAATGATTTCTTTATTTGCTAACTTTATGTACAATAGACAAAATATTAAATTCTTCATGTTATTGTATTTTGTTATGTTTGTTACATTCATATTTGCCGAAAAAGCAGGTATAGCCATTTTAGGTAATTATATTAATAAAGAATTAAATGGTACAGATTTAACACCTAAACAAATTGAAGCACTAATAGATGATTTACAAGTATTATTAGTTTCAAATGGTGGTATCAATATGTTTATTGATTTCTTCTTGTTTGCTGTTATTTTCTTCTTTATTTTCTATACACCTAAAAAACATGTTAGATTATTTAGATGGTGTGTTTGTATACCTCTTGCTTATTTAATTGGTAGTTATTGTTTCTTTATTACATTAAATTATAGACCTGATTTATATAAGGTTTGGGATATTTACTTACTAGCTGAAATAATAAATGTATGTCCATCTAAGAACTTATCAACATATGTATTATATTTTGCAGTTTTATATTATGTATCTAGAAAAGATATAGAATTAGACTTTAAAGGTGTTGATTCAAGAGATTTCTCTAGATTTGTATGTATATTATTAGTTTTATTAAGTATAGCTGAGATGTTCTTATCTTATATTCCTAATATTGATAAATTTAATTTAGGTAACTCTTATTATTTATTTGTATGCGTACCTATTGTATTATTATTTGATTATAAGTGTGAAATTAAACATCCTTGGATTACATATACTCAACCAGTTTATTACTTACTCCAATTTGGTTTATTCTTCTACTATTTAGAGAAGATGTTAGTATATGTACTTCAATTATTAAAAACAACTCAAAATACTACAGGACTTATCTGGTTCAATTAATATCTGCATTTTAAAAGACATCCTACTTGGATGCCTTTTTATTAACTTTAATTATTTTTATTTTTTAGACTATTATGTGTATGACGTTTATCCATTAAATAACCGAAGATATATAATATTGAAACTACTAATGATAATGAATATGAAGCAATATTACTTCCTTGACCATTTATAATACCTAAGATTAAATTAAGAATAATAACCACAATTAATGCAATAGCATAAGGACCAACAAATCTAGTAATCTTACCATACTTACCTAAGAAAGTATAAATACCACCTAAACCAGCACAAACAGTAAGAATAGAACTAATTATAGTTAATACTGTAGAACCAATTTTACTAAGGCTTTTAATTTCTGGATTAGATAAAAAATTAGATAACATATATAAATCCCAGAAAGCTAAGAATAAGAAGATAAATGATGAAATTAACATACAATATTTAGCAGCTTTACTAGCAAATTCATCTTTGACCCATTTTTTGTATATTTGTTCAAAGTCTTCAGAAACTAATTCTTGATTGTTTTCTTTTTTTGAAATCTTGATCTTATTAACTTTCTTTCTAATAAGAACACCTAATCTACTAGTATCAGAATGTTCTAAGAAGAATAATGTAACAGCTTCCCAAATAAATACCCAAGCTGAAATATCAATAACTTCTGAAACAATTGATTCTTGAATTTCACCACTAGGACCAAACCAACCTTTAGCTTTACCAATGATTTGGAAGAAGAGAATTAATATACCTGCAAGAACTAATGTAGCAGCTAATACATCTCTTTTTAAAGTTTCACGTTTAGATTTGTATTGTCCTAATTCTAATGAATCATTAAATGATTCAATTAAATATTTAGGTTCTACTTTTTCAAAATCATCTACTTCAAAATTCAATTCAACTTTATATGAAGGTGGAGTATTGTCTAATTTATCTAATATGGTATCAAATGTCTCTTGCTTATATAAAGGGGCATCTGGATTACCTATAGAATAATCAAGTACATCACTTACTTTTTCATAATGAAGTGTAACTTTAATAATCTTGTTTTCTTCATCTAAAGCATAATGCTTAGAATATAACTCAAGTTGTCTTTGACTGACATTGAGCTTATCATAATCAACTTTTTTCATATATAAACCTCACGTTTTATTATTTTACTCTAACTATAATAAAAAGTCTATTGTTTAAATTTTTAAAATACTTTTTAATAAAATTAGTAAATTAAAAAATAGAGTTTGAAAATAAAACTCTATTCTTTAAAGATATATTTATTATAAAGAAGCTTTTAATATATTTAAAATATCATCTTTATTTAAACTAACATAGGCGTTTTCTAAGCCTTCATTATTTGCAATATGAATAGCCATTTCTTCTAATCTAGAATCATCAATACCTACATCTAATAAATGCATAGGTACATTAATAGAAGTAAAGAAATCATATAAATGATCTATTGTTTTATTAGCTATTTCAAACTTATCTAAACTAGGATCTATATTAAATAAATAAGTACCAAAAGTTACAAATCTTTCAACTGTTTTTTCACTTAATATATATTTCATCCATCTAGGAGTTAAAATAGCTAATCCTTCACCATGGGTAATATCATAATAAGCTGATAGAGCATGTTCTATACCATGTAAAGGCCAACCAGAAGGGGAATTTCCTAAAGCTAGAATACCATTACAAGCTAATGAACAACTAACCATTAATTCTGCTCTAGCATTGTAATTAGAAGGATCTTGTAAAGCTATTTTTACATTTTCCATTAATGACTTAATAGTTGCTAAACACATTCCATCACTTAAAGTAGAATGATCTTGACAGAAAAATTGTTCCATAACATGGTTAATAGCATCACAAGTGCCAGCTGCAGTTTGTCTTTTAGAAACAGAGAAAGTATATACTGGATCTAAAATTGAAACTTTAGGGAATAATAATTCATCTATATAACCAACCTTATCATTAGTTTCTGTTCTTGAAATAACACATCCAGAATCATATTCACTACCTGTAGCAGCTAAAGTAAGAATATCAATTAAAGGTAGAGCTTTTTTAGCTTTTACTTTATAAGTTATTAAATCCCATGTTTCACCTTGATAACATGCACCAGCACAAATAGCTTTACTACAATCTAATACTGATCCTCCTCCAACTGATAAGACTAAATCAATATCATATTGTTTACAAAGTTTAACACCTTCAATTACACTTGGATTATATTTAGGATTAGGTTCAATACCACTTAGTTCATAGACTTGAAAATCTTTTAATAATTCTTTAACTTTTTGATATAGGCCTATTTTCTTAATAGAACCTCCACCATAAGTTAATAATATCTTTTTACCATATTTTTTACATTCAGTTGGTAAATAAGAAATAGAATCTTTTCCAAAGATTAATTTTGTTGGGGTAGAGTAAATAAAATTTTGCATTTTTAACATTCCTTTCCATATTTATATGCTTGATTTAAATAATCTTATCTAGTATTAATTTGGTTAATATTTGTTGCACCACTTGCTAAAATATAACCTTTTTCTTCACACTTATCAAAATAGTAACTAGTTAACCCTCTAATTGCTTCTAAAGTAGAAATTAAATTAGATTGATTTGTATCTGTAGCAGTTATAAAAATATAAATATCTGCTTTAATACTAGTATACATTGATACTAAAC
>CAVFIT010000026.1:0-4890 GCA_963622735.1 Phocaeicola dorei
ATTATTAATGCTTCAACCAGAAAAATTATTTTCTACTAATTTAATTATGGAAAAGATTTGGAATGTTGATACTTTATCTGATATTTCAACAGTCTGGGTTTTTATTTCTAATTTAAGAAAAAAGATAGAACAAATTGGTGGAAATGTTATTATTAAATCTAATAGAGGAGCAGGCTATACTCTTAAATTAAAAGATTAATATGTTTAAAAAATTAAGAATTAAGTTTAGTTTAATCGTTTCAGTTTCAACTTTTCTTATCTTAGTTTTTTTGTGTCTTGCTTTAAACTTGTCTACATATTGTAATTTGAAAAATAATATTAAATCTAATTTTGATAAAGTTAGACCTTCTGTTCAACAATTTATAGATAATCATAATAAACCTAATCCTGATAATATATATTTAAATTATTTTTTTGTTACAATTAATAACGGCAATATCGGTGATGCCGCAGGCTATGCGATGCGCGGAGGTTCAATATATATAAAAGATAATGCTCATATAAGTAGAGTTGATTTAATTAAGTTTATTAATAATGACATTTTAAAATATAATACTTGCACTGGAGAATATTGTAATTATTCTTATGAATATAAAGATAATTTAATTATTTTTATAGATAATCAAGAATCGCGTAGTGCTATGAGAATTACTTTAATAACATCATTAACTGTTAGTGGTGGAGTTTTAGTTAGTATTACTATTTCAGCTTGGATTTTATCTAAAATTGTTATTAAGCCATATGAAGAAGTCTACTTAAACCAAAAGAGATTTTTAACAAATGCGTCTCATGAACTTAAAACACCTATAGCTATTATTTCAGCTAATAATGAAGTTTTAAAATTAGAAAATAAATCTAATCAATACTTAGAATCTAATACAGTTCAAATTAATAGACTTACTAAATTAATTGATGAAATAATTACTTTAAATAAACTACAAGAAGTATTAAATGAAAACGAATTTAAAGAATTTAATGTTGTTGATGATCTACTTGATGCTACAATTCCATATAAAACAATATTAGAAAAAAGAAATATTGAAATGGAAGTTACAACTCCAGATCAATTAATTATGAAAGCAGATGAAAATTCCATTATGAAATTATTTTCAATTTTAATGGATAATATTTATAAGTATTCTGTAGATAATGGAAAAGTAATTATTTGTTTACAAGAGAAGAAAAAAGATATTGTATTTACATTTTCTAATTCATCTATTCCACCTGTAGATAGAGATTTATCAAAGTTATTTGATAGATTTTATACATTAAATAAGTCTAGATCTAGACAAAGCTCAGGCTATGGAATTGGTTTATCAATTGCTAAGGCGATAGTTGATAATTATAAAGGTAGCATTAAAGCAAGCTATGTTGATGAAACAAAAATGTTTGTTTTTGAAATTTCTATACCTAAAAAGTAGACTTTTACCTATATTTTTTACAAACTTTACAATAAATATGATAATATTTATATGTAAAAGGAGTTTTTGAAATGGAATACAATAAATATATAGATCACACATTACTTGCAGCAGATGCAACAGAAGAACAAATTAGAAAATTATGTGCTGAAGCTATTCAATACAATTTTGCTTCATGCTGTGTAAATGGTGACTATGTTAGTTTAGTTCATAAATTATTAGATGGTAGCGATGTTAAAACATGCACAGTAGTTGGTTTTCCTCTTGGTTCATGTACTACCCAAGCTAAAGTAGAAGAAACAAGACAAGCTATTTTTGATGGTGCTGATGAAATTGATATGGTAATTAATATCTCATGGTTAAAAGATAAAAAATACGATGAAGTATTACAAGAATTACAAGCTATGAGAAGAACATGTCATGATAGAACATTAAAAGTTATTATTGAAACATGTCTTTTAACAGATGAAGAAAAAATTGCCGCTTGTGAATTAGTTAAAAAAGCTGGTTGTGACTTTGTTAAAACCTCTACTGGTTTTTCAAAAGGTGGCGCTACAGTTAGTGATGTCGCTTTAATGAAAAAAGTATGTGGAGATTTCCCATATGTTAAAGCTAGTGGTGGAATTAAAACTAAAGAATTTATGGAAGAACTCATTCAAGCAGGTGCTTCTAGAATTGGTACTAGTAGAGGGGTTGAATTAGTTAAATAATTAACTTAAGAGGTTATTAGGAATATTTTGTTTCTTAATAGCTTCTTTTTTTTATGAAAATTATATAGAAGTTCAATATGAAAGTCGCGTATGTTTTATTAAATTATAATGATTCTAAAAGAATCAATGATCTTGTAAGTTTATTACTTAGCTACAATTTATTTTCAAATATTGTAGTAAGTGATAATAATAGTATGATAAAGATAATCTAACTAATTTTGATAATGATTTAATTACTATTCTTTATAATAAAGAAAATAAAGGATACGCTGGTGGAAATAATGTAGCATTTAGATATTTAGAAGATAAAAATATCGATTATGTTTTATCATTAAATAGCGATATTTTAATCACTAAAGAAAATGTTGAATTAATGATTAAATTCATGGAATGTGCAGATAATTATGGTACTTGTTCAAACCATATGATTGAAAGAAATAAATATAAAAAAGTTATTATAGAATTCCTACTCCATTTAACTCTATTGTTAAATTACCTTATAAACCAGTAAAAAAACAAAAGAAATTAATAAAATTAAGTATTAAATGTATTAACGTTAAAAGCTTTTATAAACATTGAAAAAGAGGCGATTAGAAATTTTTTAGTTTCCTAATAGCCTCTTTTTTTAATTTTTGCTATCGATATCGAATACATTTAAAACAATAAGTGGTGTTTTAGATGTTATTTTCTTAATATCATTTGACATATTATCGATTGTTTTATTTTTTAATTGTTCTATATTAGAAGGTTTTTCATTTAAAATTCTTTCTAATAATTGATCTATAAAGTGATTGATTTGCTTTGTAACAAGTGTAGATTCTTTAATATCTACTAAACCTTTAATTACTAGTTTAGGCTCACCTATTACTTTATTTTGATTAGAAGAATAATAAGCAGTAATTATAATTGCTCCTGAACTTGCCATTGCATTTCTTTCTTCAATGATGTTTGTTTTAACATCACCAACTCCTAGCCCATCAATAAATGTTGAACCAGGTTTAAATAATTGGAATGGATTAATTGCATTACCAGCTCTATCAAAAGATAATGTCATACCATTATCAAGTAAGAAAATATTTCCAGTTTGATAGCCTAATGATTCTGCTATTTTAGCATTTGACATCATAAGTCTAAATTCGCCTTGAATTGGCATGTAATATTTAGGATGGAAAATAGAAATCATCATCTTTATATCTTCTTGTTGAGCGTGCATACTAGAAATATCTTTTCTATTTAAGAAAATAACTTCACAGTTAGTTTTATAAAGTTCATCTTCAGCTTCTGTTGCTAATGTTTCAATACTAGGAGCTGGAGGACATGCCATTACAAATGCATCTTCTGGATTAATTCTTAAATATGGAGATAATTTAGATTCTTCTCTTGCTAAAGAAATAATAGTGTTAAATATTTCTTCTCCAGATCCAGAAATTAAAACTAAAATATCTTTACTTGAATAATTTTGAATATCTTGTAAAGCACATTGATTTGCTCTAGGAATAATTAAATCGCCATTAGAAATAAATTGAGGTAAGACATCTAATAATTTATTATCAGTGATAACAATTTTTTTATTGTTTGCTATTGCAAGTTGAATAATTTCTTGAATAACATATAAATTTTGATTATATACAGAAATGAAGACTCTTTTTTCACCTTCTTCAATTAAGTTTTTGATATGAGGTGTGATTTTATGAGTAGGGGAAGCAATACCAGGCTTTTCACTGGCAGTTGATTCACAAAGCATTAATAAAGTGTTCTTTTGCTCTGAGATTTTAGCAATTTTAGGAAAATCCATTGCAAAATGGCCTTTAGCACCAAAATCTGAAATGTAATTACCTGTATAAACAATATTACCTGCTTGGGTTTCAATTGAAAATCCAAATGATTCCATAACAGCATGACTAGTAGCAAAGAAATGGAAAGGATATCCAAATATCATTACATCATCACTAGGTTTAATAATTCTGAAATTGAAATTTTTATATCTAGAACCATAATCACGCTCAATTATTATTTTAGAAGTTTGAGTTGTATAAATAGGAACTTCAAATCCAACTTTTTTAAGTAGGTAAGGTAAAGCACCATAAACATCATCATGACCATGAGAAATTATAATAGCTTTAACTTTTTTCTTGTTTTGCTCTAAATAGGTAAAATCTGGAATTACCATATCGACACCTGGATTTGTAAAATCAGCATATTTACTTCCTGCTTCGATTACAAATATGGCGTCAAGAGTTTCAATACAATATAAATTTTTACCATTTTCATCAAGTCCACCTAAGGCAAATACTTTAACACAAGGGACTCCGAAAGTATTAGTTTTAGAAATCATCTTTACTCCTTAACAATAAAATAAACAACAATAAATTTACTTATAAAAAGTAAAAATCACAAATAAATTTAATAAGTTGTTAATTATTCTTTAATATAATAAACTAAATTAAATTATTTTTCTACATTTATGCATTTATAAATATAAAAAAGTGTAAAATAAATAAGTTAAAAGAAAGATTGAGATATGAAATATAAAAAAGAAGCAGTTATTGCAAGTGGTAACCAACACAAAATCCAAGAATTTAAACAAATGTTAGAACCTTTAGGGTTTAAAGTTTATTCTATGAAAGAAATGAATATTGATGGAGAAGTAGAAGAAACAGGTGATGATTTTCCTTCAAACGCTTTATTAAAAGCTAAATACGTAGCTCAATTTGTAAAAGATAAAATTGTATTTGCTGATGATTCAGGATTAGAAATTC
>CAVFIT010000027.1:0-51411 GCA_963622735.1 Phocaeicola dorei
AGATGAACTTAGTCATGCTTAAAAAGATAAAATCAAAATCTTGTATAGCATGTGTTTTCTCATCTTATTTCATTTCAAATCATTTATTTAAAGATTAGTGTTTGTTCACTAATCTTTTTTTTAGGAGGAATTATGGAAAAAGAAAATGATTTAGTTCTAGATGTTGAACAAAGTCCAACTAAAATCAAAGACTGGTTCTTGTTTAGTGTTCAACACATTTTAGCTATGTTAGTAGCATGTATTACTGTGCCTTTACTAACTGGACTTCCTATTGCAGCTACTTTAATTAGTGCTGGTATAGGTACAATATTCTATATTGTTGTTACAAAATTTAAATCACCAGTATTCTTATCTTCTAGCTTTGCTTATTTATCTCCAATGTCGTCAGCACTTAGTATAGGTTTAATAAATAAAGCTGGTATGGTTAATGGAAACATGAACTATCTTGCCTTAATTTTAGGTATGGTAATGGTTGCTTGTGTTTATACAATAATCGCATTAGTTGTCAAATTATGTGGTACTAAATGGTTAAATAAAGTATTACCTCCAATTATTGTTGGACCTGTTATTATGGTAATTGGGTTATCTTTATCTAGTTCAGCAGTTAGTTTTATTACTACTGATAATTCTAATAATTATAATTTAATGGCGTTTGTATGTGGATTAGTTGCTTTAATTGTCACTGCATTATGTTCACATTATTCTAAAAAGATGTTAAAACTAATACCTTTTGTTATAGGTATTTCTTCAGGTTATATATTTGCATTAATAGTTACTTTAATTGGATATACAGCTTGTAAAAATGAATATTTTAATTTAGTAGACTTTACTCCTTTTATTAATATATTCTCACCAGAAAAAATATCACTTGCTTCATTTATTAATTATAAATTATTTGTTCCTAATGATGCTGAATCATTTATTTTCTTAAGATTTGATGAAATTAGTAGATTTGATTGGTCTACAATTGGTCAAGTAATGTTATTATTTATTCCTGTTAGTTTAGTTACTGTATGTGAGCATATCGGTGATCATGAAAACTTAGGAAATATTATCCATAGAGATTTATTAAATAAAGAACCTGGTATGGATCGTACTTTACTTGGTGATGGTATTGCTACAGGAATATCAGGGGTATTATGTGGTGCTGCTAATACAACATATGGTGAAAATGTCGCAGTTGTTGGTATGACAAAAATCGCATCTACTAAAGTAGTATTTTCAGCAGCTATTATGACAGTTATAATTGGTTTTATTACACCATTTTCAACTTTACTTCAAACAATTCCTCATTGTGTAACTGGTGGAGTAGCATTAGTCTTATATGGATTTATCGCTTCTAGTGGTGTAAAAATGTTAATTTCAGAAAGAATTGATTTTAATAAGAGTAAAAACATCTTTGTCGCTAGTGTAATATTAGTTGCAGGTATTGGTGGATTAGTATTAAAGTTTGGTGATCCAAGCAAACCTACAATTCAAATTACTTCTATTGCTGTTAGTATGTTATTAGGTATTTTCTTTAACTTAATTTTAAAAGATAAAAAAGAAGATATTTGTGAAAGTGAAACTAATAAAGAAGGAATAAAAAAAGAATAAAAAATTGTACTTGTTTAATCTATATATGTTAAAATGAAAAAGCATATATAGACTTATAGTTATATGAATGCATAAAGGAGACATGTTAATATGCAATTAAAATTCGTAAAAAAGGCTGCAGTATTATCTTTAGGCTTAGTTAGCTTAGTTAGCTGTGGTAATACCGCTAGTAGTAGTTCTATTAGTAGTGGCGATGGTTATTTAGAAACAGATTTTGCCACATTTAAAACACAAGCTACAGAGGCTTTAAAATCAAAAACAGCTTATACATCTTGTAAAATAGTAGAAGATGTAAAATCTACTTCAGCTGGTAAACCACATGAAGAAGAAATAACAGCTGATGCTAATATGAGTGGAAGAACATTTGTTGCTAAAGCTGATGCAGATCCAAAAGCTCTTGCTCTTATATATGGTGTAAATTCGTATTCTTTAAGTGCTTTAATTGAAACAGATCAATCAAGTGATATTATTTATAAATTCTACACAAGTAATGTTGGATTTAGATGTGAAGGTTTAGTAGAAAGTAATACAACAATAACTGGTGGTTCATCTTATTTACATAGCACTAATACAATTGAATATGATATCGATGGTTATATGACAAGCTATGTAGTTATTTATGAAAATAAAGTAACCTATAATAGTGCTACAACAGTTACTTCTGGTACAACTACAATATCATTTACATATACTAAGTAATAAATAAATTGAAATAGTCATTATTTATAGGCTAATTTATCTATAGTATTTATCTAACTAATTTATTAACATCCTAATTTAGTCATTTTCATAAATGAATTTGACTTAATGGGATGTTTTTTCATTTATATCATATTTCTTAAAATTGTTTTTACTCTTATGTATAAATTTAAAGCTTTCAGTCTACTTAATACATAAAAGTGTGCGTTTGCACAAAAATAAGTATTAAGTGATTAATTATATATAAAAAATAGATTCCTTTTTAAACAATAAATAATCTATGTATAGTAGGATGATTAGAATCATTATTACTAGCTAAAACTATAAAAACTGAGGAATCTTAAATTAAACAACATGCAATTTCATAATATCCTTTACACTAAATATAAATTTCTCTAGATTGATACGAATATTTACTAGAAAAAACAAGACTATTTTCGTCTTTTAGTATTAAATCTAAAAATAATAATTAATAATAGAGAAAAATATATGTTAAAATAAAAATACTCATATAGACTTATAGTCATATGAATGCATAAAGGAGACAAAACATGCAATTAAATTTTTTAAAAAAGGCTGCAGTATTATCTTTAGGCTTAGTTAGCTTAGTTAGCTGCGGTAGTACTTATTCAGAAACAGATTTTGCCACATTCAAAGAAAAAGCTACAGAAGCTTTAAAATCAGAAACAACTTATTCTTCTTGTAAAGTTGCTTTGAAAAAAACAACAACTACTGGTGGTAAAACAACAAACGAAAATTATGAAATTGACTACACTATTAATGGAAGAACATTTGTTGCTAAAGCTGATGCAAAAGCTGAAGCTCTATTATTTGCAGATATTATAAACGTTTATACATTAGATACTTTAATTAAGGTTGATTTATCAAATAATACAACTTATAAATTCTATACAGGTGCTGCATTTAAATGTGAAAGAACAGTAGAAAGTAGTTTTTCAGCTCTTGGTGTTAAGTATGAACAAAAGCTTGTTGATTCTATTGAATATGATAATGATGGTTTTATAAAGAACTTTAAAGAAACATCTACTGAAAAAGGTTCTAGTTCTAGCGCTTCAACTACTAATAGTGGTGAAGAAACAGTTACATTTACCTATACTAAGTAATTAATATATTTAAAATAATAAAAGGTTAACATTTTATAAGTGTTAATCTTTTTTAGTTTTTTAAAAGTTTTTCTTGATTAAAGTTTTCTATTTCCATTTTCTTAAATACTTTAGGTATATAAATTAAATAACAAGTAGTTGAAATAATAGCAGAGGCTATATCACATAATGGTTCAGCATAAAAACACCCATCAACATTTTTAGTAATTAAAGGAATAATAAATACTGCAGGAATATAAATAAATACTTTTCTTGCTAAAGATAACCAAATGGAGAAATGAGCTTGTCCTAATCCAGTAAGACCATCTACAAATACATATTGGAAAGATAATGGGATGATACCTATCATATAAATAATAATAAATTTATATGCAGCATTTACTATTTCCATATTGATGTTAGATTTTCCAATTCCTATAAATAAGGTTGCAAAAGGTTTAGCAAGCACAAAAGATAAACCAAAGCATATTGAAGTAAATATTAGTGCAAATGCGATAAGCTGTTTTTCAGCTTTAATAATTAAATTTTTATTATTAGCTCCATAATTATAGCCAAGTATTGGTTGAGTACCACTAGATATTCCAAGAAGTGGACCAGTAATTAAAGTCATAAAAGCTTGAACGATTGTATTGACTTCAATATAAAAATCCCCTTGATTTCCGCCATGTAATTTTAAAGCTGTGTTTAATAAAATTAAAATTATAGAATCTGTAGCCATAATTATAAAAGGTGAAAATCCTAGTTTTAAAATTTGGCCCATTAATTTAATGTCGTAATTACCTAAAGATAATTTAATAGTTGCTTTTTTTATTAAAATAAATAATACAAATAAGAATGATATAAATTGAGAAATGATAGTAGCAGTAGCAGCCCCTTTAACACCTAAATTAAAAGCGTACATAAATAATGGATCTAATCCTATATTTAATAAACATCCAATAATAGTAGTAGCCATAGCTTTAATTGATTCACCTTGAGCTATTAAATACTGATTTAAACTAGAAGTTAAGACTGCAAAAAATGTGCCAATTAAATAGATATATAAATAGTCTTTAGCATAGGAAATAGAATTATCACTAGCGCCAAATAAATATAATAATTGAGTACCAAAACTATAGAAAATTATTATTAAGATGATAGAAATAACAATAGACATTAATAAAGCATTTGATAGTATTTTCTTTGCTTTAGGATAGTTTTTACTTCCAAGTGCCATTGAAAAAATAGGTGCACCACCTAGTCCAATCCAAGAAGCAAAAGAAGTTATAAAAGTGACAATAGGGGCACACACTCCTACACCAATTAATGCTATTTCACCTATGTTTGGTAAATTTCCTACATATATTCTATCTACTATGTTATATAAAACATTAATCAACTGAGCAATCATTGATGGAATTGCTAATTTAAAGATAGTTTTTAAAGTGTTTGAATCACCAAGATAGGAACTTTTCATAAATTTTAAATATCAAAGACAAGAAGAATATTATCACTTATTGAAATTAAAAACAATAAAAGTAAACTATTTTAAAGTGAATGTAAGAGTAGAAGGTTGATGGTCTGAATATTCAAATCCTGTACCGACTTTACTAGTATAAACATCGTTTACTTCAACATTATTAGATACAATAAATCCATCTACAGTTGATACAAAAGTAAAACCAGGAGTATAAACTACATCACAATCTCTACAACTAGGATTTGAATCACTTGCATATATTTTATAATTATCATCAAATGCACAAGATTTATTTTCATCAAACATAAAACTTAACCAGTCAGGTTTTTGTTGATCTACTATGTCTTTATAAGCAAAATTAGCACTAGTATATTGAGGATATAAAGGATTATTTGTTAGTAAATCGTGATTAAAATCACCAGCAGCTATTACATAATTACCTTTTGAATATTCACTATTCATGTAATCGTGAAGTTCTTTTATTTGTTGATTTCTAATTTTTCCACCTTCATCATAAGCAGACATATGAGAATTAATAAATATTAATTGTTTACCATTATTAGTATTAATTTTATTAATAATAAAACATCTATCTAAATCAAAGAACTTAGAAAAAGAAGTAGAAATTGTGTATTCTTGTCTATAAGAAGAGACAATGTCATATTTAGATAATGATAATAATCCTGATATAGCTCCACCTATAGGGTCATTAAGTGGATAACATAAATAAGCTGATTCATAATTGTTACCAAATGTATTAGAGTAAGTATCAAAAGAATTAATTAAATATTCTTTTTGATTTACATGGTAAGCTCTATTACTAGATACATCGACTTCTTGAAAAGCATAAAAATCACTATTTAATTGTTTATTTACTTCACTTATTCCACTAGTATTTTTTTCTACATCTTCTTTTGATATGGCTTTACCATATTTACCTTTAACTTTACTACCATCTTTATTAATACCTTCATCCATAAAGAAAGTGAAATTAGGAGAATAAGCTCCAAATCCGATATTAGAAGTAGTCATTTTTAAGGTTTCGCCAGTCTTAATTGTATTATTAATATTTTTATTATTAACAGTTAAATCTTTAGAACCTATTCTATGATATGAGCATACTACATATAATAAATATCCACCTACAACTAAAGCAGGAACTAAAATCACGATACATAATACAATTAAAAATATTTTTAAGCCTTTTTTCTTTTTCATATTTAAATAGTTCCTTTCATCAACAAATAAGTGGGAAATTTGTATTCTTTTTCAACTATTTCATATATCATTAATAAAGAATCTACATCTTCTAAAGATGGATTAGTTGATAATTTGAAATATAAATCTTGTTTAGGAAGAGTAATAATCTTATGATTTGGATTTTTAACTTTTAACATATTTGTAAGAGCTATAAAAATATATTGTTTAATAAGACCATTTTCTTTTTGTTTTAATATTCCATATAGATATGATACATTTTCTTCAGGATATAAATCAAATAAATTAGCGATGGCTTTATCATATTCTATAGAAGAAACTTCACCTTCAAACGGACATATTAATAGATTAGTTTTATTATGATTAAATGGTAAATATTCATCAAAATTACATTTATCTTGTATTTTCTTTTGCTGAGAAATTAAATCAATCATATTTAATCCGGATTTAAGTTGATCAATTTTCTTTATGATTTCATTTTTAGAATATAAAGTAAATTCATCATAATTTATAACTCCATCTTTTATAAACTTATTTTTGATAACGTTTAAAGGTATGTTTAAAAATAAAGATAGTAAAATAATATTAGTTATTTTAAGTTGATCTCTAGTGTAATAACGATAAAGACTACTTGGATCAGTATAACTTGGTGTTAGAATACCGATTTTTTCATAATAACGTAAAGCTTTTATACTTAATCCTGATATTTTTGAAAATTCACCTATAGAGAAATACTTTTTAGGTTTCATATCTTGACTCTCCCATATGGGTATAGTTTAACATATTTATTTGTCAAGAGGTAATTATGAGTAAACATTATAAGACAACAGATTTATTAAAATTTGCATTTCCTACAATTATCATGATGATATTTGTAAATATATATGGTGTTGTTGATGCTTTATTTGTTTCAAATATAGAAGGGGATACTGCATTTAGCGGTATGAATTTAATATTACCTTATGTTATGTTACTTGGTACATTTGGATATATGTTTGGTACAGGAGGCTCAGCTTTAATATCAAAAACATATGGTGAAGGTGATATAAAAAGAGGAAATAGATATTTTACAATGCTAATAGAAACTCTAACTGTTATTGGTGTAATATGTGCAATAGTTGGCTATTTTACTATTAAACCAGTTTCTCAATTATTTGGTGCTACTCAAGAAATGTTAGATTATTGTATAGATTATGGAACAATTATTGTTATTTTCTTACCATTTTTTGTTATTCAAAATGCGTTTCAATCTTATATGGTATTAGCAAATAAACCTAATTTAGGATTTGTATTTTGCTTAATTGCTGGATTAACTAATACTTTATTTGATTTTATTTTCATTTATATATGTAGATTAGGAGTTATAGGTGCAAGTATAGCTACAGGTATTTCTCAAGTAGTTGGAGCTATTTTACCTGTAAGTTATATAATTTTATTTAAAGATAAGAATCAACTTAAATTTGAAAAAACAAAATATGAAATTAAACCAGTTGTTGATGCTGCTACAAATGGACTTTCTGAAATGGTTGCAAATGTTTCTATGTCTTTAGTTAACATCTTATTTAATGCACAATTGATGCAATATATTGGACAAAATGGGGTTACTGCATATGGAATTATTATGTATGTAGGATTCTTATTTACTGGAGTATATTTTGGTTATTCAGTTGGTGTTGCTCCAATTATTGGATTCCAATATGGTGCTAAAAATAATAAAGAATTACAGTCGTTATTAAAAAAGAGTTTATTAATATATGTAGGATTTGGAATAGTTTGTGCATCTAGTATTATCGGTTTAGCAAGAATATTAGCTAGTGCTTTTATTAGAAATAACGAGGAATTATTAAATTTAAGTACATTAGCTTTACGTTTATATTCAATCGGTTATTATTTTTCAGGATTTAATATATTTTTATCTTCCTTCTTTACAGATTTAAATAATGGATTTGTATCTGGTGTTATTTCTTTACTTAGAACATTAGTATTTCAAATAATTGCTATTTATGTAATGCCATTATTATGGGGTATTAATGGATTATGGTTATCTATTGTAGCTGCTGAATTATTATCTTTAATTGTCTCTTTTGGTTTCTTATTTATAAAAAATAAACAGTATCATTACTTTAAAGAAAAAGAATTAGTACAAGAAAATCAAGCGTAAAAACAGGATATTTTTGAATTTGATAAATAAAAAATAGTATTTATATGTATGAAAAAAGACTTAGCTGTTGAACTAAGTCTATTTTTATTTAAATGGTGAACCACGAGGGACTCGAACCTTCGGCCCGCTGATTAAGAGTCAGCTGCTCTACCAACTGAGCTAGTGGTCCATTAGCGTATTAATAACGCTAAATAATAATAATACATAAGCGCAATTTTTTCAAGTATTTTGTATAAAAGTTTTTAACTAGTGTTTTGTAATACGCTTTCATAATTAGTAAACTAACAAATTATTTACAAGTAATTTACAAAGAATGAACAATCTAGTAAAATCATATTGTTTAAAAAAGGATACTTTAGATATGATTACTTCATTAAGTGTTAATACATTATCAAGTGTTAGTTCAATTTCTATAGGAAACTTTTTCTATCTTTTAGGTCAATCACCTCTAATTGTAATTACAGTATTACTGGCTTTAGGGGTTGTTTTTATTAATGGATGGACTGATGCTCCTAACGCAGTTGCTACATGTATTTCAACAAAAGCTATTTCGCCTAAAAAGGCAATTATTATGTCAGCTGTATTTAATTTCATCGGCGTTATGATTTTCTCACTATTTGCAGCTGGTGTTGCTGATACAATTGCTGGAATTGTAGATTATGGTTCTTTCCAAGCTGGAGATGCTAGTTCAATATCAAATGCTAAAAACGCGTTAGTCGGTTTATCTGCTGGTATGATTGGTGTTGTTGCTTGGGGAATTCTAGCTTGGGCAGTTGGTGTTCCTTCATCTGAATCTCACGCATTAATTGCTGGTTTAACTGGATCTTGTTTTGCATTAATCGTAATGGGAAAAACAGCTACTCCAGGTGGACAAGCATGGGCTGAAGTAGGTATAGGATTTGTAATTTCAAGTGTAGTAGGGTTAGTCTTAGGATTTTTAGTTACTCGCTTAATTGAAAAGATTTGTTATAAAATGACAAGAAGCAAGACTACTAAGTTCTTTAAGTGGGCTCAAATTACTTCTGCTGCAGGTATGTCACTTGCTCATGGCGCTCAAGATGGATTAAAGTTTGTTGGTGTTATTTATCTTTGTTTATATTTAGGAACTATCGCATTTCCTAATTCAAATATAGGTACACTAGTTAATCCTAATACAGAAGGTTTTTCTTTAAATTTTATTAATGCACCTGCATTTTTATGGTTACCTATATTAGTTTCATTAGTTATGGGTATTGGTACAAGTATTGGTGGATATAGAATTATTAAAAAAGTCGGTATGGGTATGGTAGATTTACAACCTTATCAAGGATTTGCTACTGATATATCTGCTTTTATTGCTTTAATGGTTTCTTCTTTATTTGGTTGGCCAGTTTCAACTTCTCAAGTTAAAACATGTTCTATTATTGGTGTTGGTTTAACTAGAGGTGTAAAAGCAGTTAACTGGAAAATCGCTTTAGATATGGTATTAACGTGGGTGTTTACTTTCCCAGGTTGTATATTGATTGGTTTTGTTATGACGTATTTGCTATTTGCTATACCAGGTATTTGTTAAGGAGGATATAGGTTATGTCAATATTTAAAAAGAAAACAAATTATTTCTTTGAACAATTTGTGATTGTTGGAGATTTTTCTTTAAAAGCAGTTGAAACATTGAAAAATGGTTTAGAGAATTTTAAAAGTGAAAATTCTTTACAATTAAAAAATGATGTCCACGCTATTGAGCATCATGCTGATTTAGTTAAACATGAAGTTGAAGAAAGATTAGCAAAAGAATTTATAACCCCTATTGATAGAGAAGATATTTTCTTATTATTAAATAACATTGATGATTTAACTGATTCTATTGATGAAATTTCTTATAAACTTTATATGAGAAACTACGAAAAATTACCTGAACATACTACTGAATTTTTACAAAAAAGCTACGATGCTATTGTCGCAGTTAATGAAGTATTAAAAGCATTAACTAAATCTTTTAATGATAAAAATACATTGGATCCTTTAATTGAAAAGGTTAAATCTATTGAAGAAGATGCTGATCATTTATATGAAGAACATGTTCACGCATTATATTCTTCTGATTCTAAATTATCTTATAGAGATATTGTTTTAATTGAAAAAGTATATTCTATGTTTGAATATGTTACCGATAAATGTAGAGATATTACTAGAACAGTATCTATTATCATGTACAAGAATATGTAAAAATGGTTGAAAAAAACCATTTTTTTTGTTAAAGTTTATTTTTGAATGAGGGAGTAGGTTGCTTCTAAAAGTGACATGCCAACATACTGGATGATCTAAAGTCCTGGTTTGTCTTAAAATCCGAGACTCATGATGTGGGTTTTTGAGTTATGGATTTTTTAAATATTTTTCTTGTCTCACTTTCAATGAGTGTAGACGCTATGACAGTTAATGCAACTAACGGTATTAAAAACGAGAACATAAAAAAATACAAGCTTGTTTTAATTGGCTTAGTTTTTGGTGTGTTTCAGTTTGTTATGCCTTTAATAGGTTATTTTATAGCCTATGCTTTTAGGCAATATTTAGATAATATTAAGACTGCTATTCCTTGGATTGCTTTTGCTTTGTTAATGTTTTTAGCTATTAATTCGTTTGTTGAATTTATTAAAGAAAGAAAAGCTAAAGATGATGAATTAACTCCTAAAGATGGTGATAAGATTTCTTTATGGACAATATTTACTCAAGCTATTGCTACAAGTATTGACGCGTTATGTATTGGTTTTGTTTATTGTACATCTACTATTCCTGATGCTTTAATTATATTTACTTGTATAGGTGTGACTACATTTATATTATCTGCTTTAACTGGATTATTTGCTAATAAGCTAGCTGGTATACTTGAAAAGTGGGCTTCTTTAATTGCTAGTATTGTATTTGTGATTGTAGCTATTAAGATTTTGCTTGAAGGTTTAGGAATTATTTAATTGTAGACTATTTGATTAATTTCAAATAGTTTTTTTAAAAACAAATTTACTCCACAAATAATATAATTTTAGTAAAAGTGGAGTATAACATTAATAGGTGATGTTATGAATATTTTGGATGATGTATTATATAAAGAAAAACAAAGAAATATCAAAATGTAAGAACAATATAATCAGTTAATATCTAATATGCCGTTAGGATGTGTAATAATTAAAAAAATAGGTAACAATGAATATTGTTATTTACACTATAAAGAAAACGGCAAAACAAAAAATAAATATTATGGCGATATTTCAAAATATCAAGATTTAAAAAATGAAATTGATAAAAGAAAACACTATGAAAAAATGTTAAATATTCTAAAAAAAGAATATGTCAGAATAGAAAGGATGGAAAAAATTAAATGAAATTATATTATGGGATAGATTTAATTGTCGATAATCCTAAAATAATCAGTGCAAATAGACCTTTAGATTTTGGCGATGGCTTTTATTTGACTACAAGTTATGAACAAGCTAAAAAATGGGCTTTAAGGGTTAAAACAAGAAATAATTCTAATGCTTGTTATGTGAATTTATATACAATCGATTTAGATAAATGTTTAAATGAATTAACAGTGACTAAGTTTGATTTAGCTAATAAAGATTGGTTGGAGTTTGTTTGTAATAATAGAAAAGGAATTATTAGTTCATCTTATTATGATATGGCTATTGGACCAGTAGCTGATGATAGTGTATATTCACTAATTACTAGGTATGAAAATGGTATATATGATTTACAAGAAACGTTAAAAAGATTAAAAGTAGAAATACTTAAAGATCAAATATTGTTTCATACTGAAAAGTCACTTAAATATTTAACCTTTGAAGGAGTAGAAGAAATTTATGACTAGAAAAGATTTTGAAGATTTGTTAACTATAATAGTTACTAATACTGTATCAATAATAATTAAACAGACAAAATGGGATGAAGAATACGCTTTAAATAGATTTATAAAATCAAAAGTTTATAAAAATTTAGAAAAAGAAGACACAAAAGTGTGGCATTTAAGCCCTTTGATGCTTGCTAGATTATTTCAAGAAGAAAGAGAGGGAAATTTAGTATGGCCACAAATAATGTAGTTAGTAAAACATTAGAATTTAAGGTATATTGTTTTGAAGCGTATAAAAATAAATATGGATTAACTGGACAAGAATGTTTAAATATTTTTAATAAATATAAAGTGTTCAATTATTTAAATGATTTTTATGATGTATTACACACTACATCTAATGAATATGTATTAGATGATATTGATATTTATATTAACGCACGTAAAGAAAAATAATTTTAGAGTCATTTATTATGGCTCTTTTTATATTATTAGAGGATTTATTATGAAAAAAAATGATAAAAACGATAATAATCATCAAATTTATAATAACTATGATGAAGATTAATTTATGAAAGCGTTTAACTTTATTTTATTTAATAGTATAATAATACTTGTAATAGAGGATTAATTATGCAATTTAGATTAATGTATCCAGGATTTAAGCCTAAAGCTTTTACTGTTAGTTATGATGATGGAATTATCCAAGATGTTAAATTAGTTGAAATATTGAATAAATATTCAATTAAGGGAACGTTTAATCTTAATAGTGGATTACAAGGACAAGAAAAGTTTAGAGATGGACTTTATCAAGATCATATTGATTGTCATGTAATGAATTTTAAAGATTATCCTCATTTATATGATAATTTTGAAATTGCCTGTCATACTTATTCTCATCCTCATTTAGAAGATATTTCTTTTTCTAAACAAGAAGAAGAAATTAAAAAGAATATAGAATATTTAAATAAAGAATTTAATAGGAAAGTTCAAGGATTTGCATATCCTTATGGAACTTATAATAAAGATAGTCTAGATGTATTAAATAAACTTGGTATTAAATACGCTAGAACAACTAAATCCACATATAGCTTTAATAGACCATATAATTTCTTATTATGGCATCCTACTATTCATCATAGAGATCCTCATTTATTTGAGGTATTGGATAATTTCTTTCACAGTTATGATGAACTAGGAGTCTTCTATTTATGGGGACATGGTTATGAATTCGCCTTAGATGATAACTTTGATTTAATTGAAAGGGTTAGTAAAGTTATTTCTTCTCATAAGGAAGTGTTCTTAGCTACAAATTTAGAAATATGTGATTATATTAAAGCAGCTGAGATGGTTTATTTTAGAAAGACGTCAAGTGGATATGATAATAATCAAGAAGAAGGTTATTTTTTTAATCCATCTTCTATAGATGTTTATTTAATTACTCCTCAAGGCAAAAAACTAGTCGTGCATCCATTAGAAAGGTTACAATATCATGAACAAAAACAAATTTAATGACAAAATCGTATCACTTGGAGAAATTATGCTAAGATTAACTCCTCCTGATTACACAAGAATTGAACACGCTAATTCTTATTTAGCAAATTATGGAGGTGGGGAAGCTAACGTTATTGTTTCTTTATCTCATTTAGGACATAATTGTCACTTTATTACTAGATTACCACCTAATCAATTAGGGGATGGAGCTGTTGAACACTTATTAGCCCATGGAGTAAAGACAGATTATATAGTAAGAGGTTCTTCTATTATGGGTATTTATTTCCTTGAATCAGGATTTGGTGGAAGACCAGGTAGAGTTATTTATAATAGAAAACACTCCGCATTTACTAGAATTACTGCTAGTGAATTAGATTTAGATGAAATATTCCATGATGCTACATGGTTCCATATTTCTGGTATTACTTTAGCTTTAGGTGAAAAAGCAAGAAGTGTCGCTTTAGAATGTTTAAAGTATTGTAAAAAATACGGCGTTAAGGTTTCATTTGACTTTAACTATAGAGCAACATTATGGTCAGTTGAAGATGCTAGAAAAGTCTATCCTTTAGTTATGCCTTATGTAAATGTTGTATTTGCCTCTCCATATGACTTTAGAGAAATATTACAAATTGGACAAGATTTAAATGATGATGATTTAATGCGTTTAGCTATTAAAACCTATAATCTTGATTGGATCTTTGGTAAAACAAGAAAGATTTTCTCTTCTACAGAAAATGCAATGAGAGCTTATGTATATTGTGCAAATGGTGGATATTATGCTACAGAAGAATATACATTCCAAATTTTTGATAGAATAGGGGCAGGGGATGCTTTTGCTAGTGGAGTTATTCATGGTCTTATTTCTAGACCTAAAGATTCTAAGTTTGCAGCTAACTTTGGTATTATTAATTCAATTTTAAAGCAAACAATATTTGGAGATGTTTCTACATTTGGTGAACAAGAAATCTTAGAATATATGGAAACACAAGGGAAAGCAGAGGTAAAAAGATAAAATGAAAATTATTGGTATTGGTGATTCTATAATGGCTTTTTACGATTCTAGTGAATATCCTCAAACTGGTTGGTTACAAATGCTAGATCGTTATATGATTGATCCTAAAAAAGTTATTATCCATGATTATGCTTTAAAAGGACGTTCTACAAAATCATTTGTTGATGAAGGTCAATATAAATTAGCCTTAGATGATGTAAAAAAAGGCGATTATGTATTTATTAGTTTTGGTCATAATGATGAAAAAGAATTTGATCCAAGTAGATATTGTCCTGCCTATGGTTCTTATCAAGAAAACTTAGCTATGTTTTATAAAGATGTAGTATCTAAAGGTGCAACACCAGTATTTTTCTCGTCTGTTGAAAGAATGTTATATGATCAAAAAGGTGTATTAACTCATTCTCATGGTGATTATATTAAAGCTATGGAAGATATCTGTAAAAAAATAGGTGCTATTTATATTGATTTAAATAAATTAACATATGATTTTTATAATAAACACACATTTGAAGGCAATAGAAAATATATCATGACTTTATTACCTGGAGAATACGCAAATTTCCCAGATGGAAATAAAGACACAACTCATTTAACAGTTACTGGTGCTATGAATATTTGTAGACTATTAGTACCTGAGTTAAAGAAAATTAAAGGCTTAGATAAACTATTTAAATAATTTCTTGTGCTTAGTGCATAATAATTATTTTGTTATTTGTAATATCATAAGTTAGTAGGAATAGAAAGAGAGAAAACTATGGGATTAGAATTAAGAGATATAGTTAAAATTTATGATAATGGTTTCCAAGCTGTTACAGATTTTAACCTTTCAATTAAAGACAAAGAATTCATAATTTTTGTTGGTCCTTCTGGATGTGGTAAATCAACAACATTAAGAATGATTGCTGGTCTTGAAACAATTACAAAAGGTATATTTGATATTGATGGTAAAGTAGTAAATGATTTATCACCTAAAGATCGTGGTATCGCAATGGTCTTCCAATCATATGCTTTATACCCAAACTTAACAGTTTATGAAAATATGGCCTTTGGTCTTGAACTTGCTGGTTTTGATGAAGATGTTATTGAACAAAGAGTTAAAGAAGCCGCTGAAATTTTAAATTTAACAGCTTATTTAGATAGAAAGCCTAGAGCTTTATCTGGTGGTCAAAGACAAAGAGTCGCTTTAGGTAGAGCTATTATTAGACATGCTAAGATTTTCTTAATGGATGAACCTTTATCTAACCTTGATGCTAAATTAAGAGTTGAAATGCGTTCTGAATTAATTAAGATTCATAGACAAGTTGGTGCTACAACAATCTATGTTACTCATGACCAAATCGAAGCTATGACAATGGCTGATAGAATCGTTGTTATGAACTTAGGTAGAATTCAACAAGTTGGTACACCTAAAGAATTATATTTCCATCCTCAAAACTTATTCGTCGCAGGATTTATTGGTGACCCTCCAATGAATTTCATCAACGGACATTTAGATGGTAATAATTTTGTAAGTGATGATGGTGTATTAACACTTGATATTTCTAACCAAGGTGAATATTACTTAAAATCATTAGAAGGTAAGAGATTAGTATTTGCTTATAGACCTGAACATGTTAAATATGAAATAGGTACACCTAAAGCAGATTTCTATAAATTATCTGGTAAAGTCGAAGTTAGTGAAATGCTTGGTGATATTCAAAACGTTTATGTTAATATCGGTGCAGCTAAATCTGTATTAAAAGCAACTCCTAGCCAAACATTTGCAATTGATTCTAATGTTGAATATTATGTTGATAAACATGATGTTAGATTCTTTGATGCTGACACAGAAAATGTTATCACAAATGAAGAATTAGAATATGGTAAAGCTGATTTAGGTAATCCAAAAGCTAAAAAAGTAGAAAAAATAGATAAATAATATGTCAGGTGATATTACTTCAGTATCTAAAAAGGAATTAGATAGAAGAAACTTCATCCTGACAGGTAATATATGGAAAGTTGTTTTTACAATCAGCTTTCCTTTATTTTTATACTCGTTGTTTCAATATCTATATTCGTTTGTAGATGTTTTACTTGCTAACCAAATATCAAAAGAAGCTAGCGATTGTGTATCAATGATTTCTCAATTTACTACCATGGTTCAATCTATTGGTGATGGATTAGCTGCAGGTGGTGCTATATTAATAGCTAGAGAAATAGGTAAAAATAATTATAAGAAAGCTCAAAGCTTATCAAGTACTTTATTTATTTATATTTTCGCAATTACTATATTAACTGATTTGATATTTATTCCTTTTGCTAAGCCTATTATGAGAATGAATGGTTTAACAGAAGATTTAATTAATGTAGGGTATAATTACTTTATTATTAATATTGTTAATTCTTCAATTGTTATTGTTAATAGTGTATTTATTGGTTTACAAAAAGCTAAAGGATCTACTAAAAGTATTTCTTTATTTAACATAATGATTGTTCTTATTAAGATTGGCTTATCTTATTTATTTGTATATGGTCTTAATCTTAAAGATACTACTTATATCGCTTTAGCTACATTATGTGCTAATTCTACATTGTTTATAATAATGTTATGTGGATATATGTTTAGAAAATCATATCTATTCCACTTTTCGTTTAAAAATGTAGACTTCTCCTTTAAAACAGGCAAAAAAGTAACTCTTATATCATTTCCAATATTCTTAGGTAAGTTCGTATTTAGTTTTGGTAAAAGTATTATTAATACAATGACTGCTAATAAGTTTCCTAACCAAGGTGTAGTTGGTGCACTAGGTGTATCTAATTCAATAGGTGGAATGGGAACTAAAGCTATGTCTAGTATTGAAGACTCAACTAGTAGTATTATTTCTCAAAACATCGGTAATGGTGATTATAAAAGAGCGTTACAAACTTTCTATGTAGGGTTAGTTTATAATGTGATTTTAGGAGTTGTTGCAGTTATTTTATTAACTGTATTTAATAATCAAATTGTTAGTTTTTATACTCAAAATATAACTGATGCAGCTAGTAGAGCTGAAAGAGAAGCAATGATTTCTGAAATTTTCTTTTATGAAAAGATGGGGATTATTACTTTAGGAATTAACTCAGCTGTACTTGGTTTATTATACGGATTTGGCTATACAAAAATATCAATGGTTATTAATTTGTTAAGAGTATTTGGATTTAGAGTTCCATCATTAATTGCTATGTTTTATATATTTCCAAACTTTGGAATAGACTATGGTTGGAAAGCTGTAGGTATAGCGATGGGATTTTCAAATATAATGATTGGTATAGTAGCTATAATTGTTGCTATAATAATAGTAGTAAAAATTAAAAAACAAGAACAAAAAAGAAAGGAACTTCAAACTATGATTGATCAAACTAAAAAAGAGAAAGTAGAAAAGTTTATTAAAAACTATTTAAATGAATTTACTTTCTACAAAAAAGAAAAGAACATTAAATGGTGTTATGAAGATGGTATTGTATTAAATGGTGCAATGCAGCTTTATAAAACTACTAAAGATAAGTTCTACTTAGACTTTGTAGTAAATCATTTTGATCAATGTATTCAAGATGATGGTACAATTTTAACTTATTCCCCTGAAGAAAAGAACATTGATAATGTAGAAGAAGGTATGTCTTTATTCTTACTTAATCAAATTAAGCATGAAGATAAATATGATAAAGCTTTAAAATTATTAGAATATCAATTAACAATCATGCCTAGAACTAAATCAGGTTCTTTCTGGCATAAAGATATCTATCCAAATCAAATCTGGTTAGATGGTTTATATATGGGAATGCCATTTTATGCAAGTGTTACTTGTAGAGATCATTCTATTAAACAAAAAGATGATATTATTAACCAATTTAAAAATGTTGAAAAATATAATTATGAACCTAGCTTAAATTCATTTATGCATTGTTATGATGAGACAAAATCTATGCAATGGGCTAGTAAAGAAACTGGTAGATCTCCAAATGTTTGGTTAAGATCAGTAGGGTGGCTAGGTATGGCTAGTAGTGATGTTTATGAAATTTTTAAAGAAGGTGGATTTAGTTTATCTAAACGTTATTTAAAAGGTTTCTTACAAAAAGTCATCTCTACTATTGAACCATTAGAAGATAAAAAGACTCATTTATTCTATGATTTACCTTTATTACCTAATCAAGAAGGTAACTATTTAGAAACTAGTGGCTCTTTAATGATTGCATACGCTTATTTAAAAGGTGCTAGATTAAAGATGCTTGATTCTAGCGCAAGTAAAAAAGGTAGTGTCATTTTAGAAAGTGTTATTGATAACTATTTAACTGAAACAGAACTTAAAAACGTTTGTAAAGTATCTGGCCTTGATGGAAAGAAGAGAAATGGTAGTGTTGAATACTATCTTTCTGAAGAAGTTTGCTCTAACGATTCAAAAGGTGTTGCACCTTTAATGATGGCTTATAGTGAATATTTAAAGGCATGTAAGTAAAATAGTTAGTTGACTAACTAAATTTGGTGTATACTATTATTGTTAAGTAATTATAGAAAGGAAACAAAAAAATAATTATGTCTGAACAATTACCTATCTTAAATTCTAAAATCCATGAAAAGAAGAAAGCTCCTATTAAAATTTTACAATTTGGAGAAGGAAACTTCTTAAGAGCTTTTATTGACTGGATGATTCAACAATTAAACGATCGTACATCCTATAATGGACATGTATGTGTAGTTCAACCTTTACCTGGTGGAAGAATTAAAGAATTAGCCGACCAAGATGGCTTATATACAGTTATCTTACAAGGTATTAATGAAGAAGGAAAAGCTGTTAAAACTCATCAAGTTATCGATGTATTAGATGATTTTGTTAATCCTTATGCCGATTATGAAAAATATTTAAAATATGGTGAATCAAAGGATTTAGAAGTTATTATTTCTAATACTACAGAAGCTGGTATTTCTTTTGATGAAGCTGATTTAACTAATGATTTAGCTCATACTGCTCCTAGTTCTTATCCTGGTAAATTATATGCCTTACTTGAAAGAAGATATCAAGTTTTAGGTAAAAAAGGTGAAATCGCTATTATGCCTTGTGAATTAATTGATGATAATGGTGATAAATTAAAAGAAGTCTTATTAAAGATTGCTCATGGTAGAAAAGCCGATGCAGGTTTTGTTGATTTTATTGAACATTCTTGCCATTTCACATCTTCATTAGTTGATAGAATCGTTCCTGGTTTCCCTAGAGATGAATTCTCTTCATTATGTGAACAATATGGCTATGTTGATAACAACATGGTTAAAGGTGAATATTTTAATCTCTTAGTTTATAGAAAAGAAAGTTTCTGTGAAAAGGTCTTCCCATTACATCAAATCGGTGAACCTGTTCATTGTATCTATGTAGATGATGTTCATCCTTATAAACAAAGAAAAGTTAGATGCTTAAATGGTACTCATTCTTCTATGGTTCCTGTTAGCTATTTAGCAGGTATTAATGAAGTTAAAGAATCTTTAGAAGATGAAGTAATTGGAGAATTTGTCAAACATGAATTATTTGATGAAATTGTTCCTACAGTTAAAGTTAAAGATGTTGATCAATTTGCTAAAGATGTATTCAAACGTTTCTTAAATCCTTATGTTCATCACTTATTAATGTCTATCGCTTTAAATTCTATTCCTAAGTTTAAAGAAAGAGACTTACCTACAATTATTGATTCTTATAATAAAAATGGTGTCTGGCCTAAACATTTAATGTTTGCTATGGCTAGCTTAATTAAATTCTACAAAGGTTATAGAATTGTTGATGGTAAAAAAGAAGAAATCAAATTAGCTGATTCAGCTGAAAACATCGCTTTCTTTAAAGGCGTTTGGGATAAATATGATGCTAGTAAAGATGTTAAAGCTTTAACTCATGAAGTTTTATCTAATACATCTTTATGGGATCAAGATTTAACCAAATTAGCTGGTTTTGAAGATGTTATTTGTAAAGATTTAGAAATTGTTATTGCTGGTGAAGCTGATTTCAAAAATACTGTTAAAAATTTTATTAAGTAATTATTATGAAAGACGTAATTTTAATTAATAAAAATGATGATGTTTATATCGCCCTTCACGATTTAAAAAAGGGCGATGTAATTGAAGAAGGTATCGTTTTAAACGAAGATATCAAGCAAGCTCATAAAATTGCTAGAACCGATCTTAAAAAAGGCCATAAAGTAGTTAAATATGGTGAAGTAATTGGTCAACTTACTTGTGATGTAAAAAAAGGTAGTTGGATCCATTCTCATAATATGGTTACTACATTAAATGAGTCTCCTACCTATTCTTATAATAAATATATTCCTGAAAATGAAAAAGCTAGTAAGAAAACATTTATGGGATATGTTAGAAAAGATGGTAGAGTTGGTATAAGAAATGATTTATATATTATTCCTACTGTAGGATGTGTTAATTCAATTATTTCTCAAATTAAATTAAAGTTTATTCTTAAACATCCAGAAATGGAACAAGCTGTTAAAATCGCTACACATCCTTATGGTTGTAGTCAACTTGGTGATGACTTTGATATTACTAGATTAATATTACAAGGTATTGCTTGTAATCCTAATGCTGGTGGTGTATTAGTTGTCGGTTTAGGTTGTGAAAATAACCGTTTAAAAGACTTTATGGATTCAATGCCAGCTCATGATAGTTCAAGAGTTATTTCTTATCAATCTCAAGATGTTACTAATGAAATTGAATATGGAGTTAGTCAACTTGAAAAGCTCTATGAAATTTGTAAACAAGATAAAAGAGTTGAATGTGGCTTAGATAAACTAGTCTTAGGCTTAAAATGTGGTGGTTCTGATGGTTTTTCAGGAATCACTGCTAACCCTTTACTTGGTAGAGTTTCTGAAATTGTTGGAGCTAGTGGTGGTAAAGTTTTACTTACTGAAGTTCCTGAAATGTTTGGGGCTGAACAATTATTAATGAATAGAGCTAAAGATGAGACTGAATTTAAAAAAGTCGTCGCTTTAATTGAAAATTTCAAAGCTTATTATGCTAGAAATAATCAAGTTTGTTATGAAAATCCATCCCCTGGAAATAAAGATGGTGGAATTACTACATTAGAAGAAAAATCATTAGGCTGTATTCAAAAAGCTGGCCATATGGAAGTAGAAGATACTTTAGATTATGGTGATAGAGTAAAAGTTAATGGTTTATCTTTAGTAAATGGTCCTGGTAATGATATTGTTGCTGGTACTAATGTTGCTGCAAGTGGAGCTACTATTTTATGTTTTACAACTGGTAGAGGTACTCCATATGGATCAATTATTCCTACAGTTAAGATTGCTACAAATCATAAGTTAGCAAATTTCAAACCTGATTGGATTGATTTTGATTCTCAAGTAGTATTTGAAGAAGGCTTTGAAAAAGCTGCTGAACAATTATTAGACTATATCTTAGATATTTGTTCAGGCAAGCCTACAAAAGCTGATATCAATGGTAATTTACAAATCGCTATATTTAAACAAGGTGTCACTTTATAATTAAGGAGAAAAATAAAAATGAGTGAATTTTTAGGTAAAGATTTCTTATTAGATAATGATGTTAGTAAGAAATTATATAATGAACATGCTGCAAAGATGCCAATTTTTGATTTCCATTGTCATCTTGTTCCAAAACAAATCTATGAAGATTACAAATTCAAAAACATCACTGAAGCTTGGTTAGGTGCTAACCACTATGGTGATCACTATAAATGGAGATTACTTAGAGAATTTGGTGTACCTGAAGAATATATTACAGGTGATAAAGACGACAGAGAAAGATTTAATAAATTCGCTGAAGTCATGCCTTATATGGTAGGTAACCCAATTTATATTTGGACTCACTTTGAATTACAAAAATATTTTGGTATTACAAAACCTTTATCTCCTGCTACAGCTGATGAAATTTGGAATACATGTAATGAAAAGTTAAAAACATTAACAGCAAGAGAAATGATGTATTTAAATAACGTCGATACAGTTTATACAACTGATGATCCTGTTGATGATTTACATTATCATGAATTAATGGCTAAAGATCCTACATTAAAGGTTCATGTTTTCCCAGCTTGGAGACCTGATAAAGCTTTAAATGTTGAAAGAGATACATTTATTCCTTGGATTAATCAATTAGAAAAAGTTTTAAATAGAAAACTTTCTTCTTTACAAGATTTATTAGATGGCTTAGATGAAAGATTAAAGTTCTTTGTTGATCATGGATGCTGTGCTACTGATCACGCCTTAGATATAGTTTGTTATAAAAAGGGAACTACATATGAACAAGCCAATGCAGTTTATTTAAAAGGTATTAAAGGTGAAGTTATCACTGATGAAGATCAAGATATGTATAAAGGCTTTGTCATGGCTCATTTAGGTAGACAATACCATAAATATAACTTAGTACAAGAAATTCATATTGGTGCTTTAAGAAATAACTCTTCAAGAATGTATAGTAAACTTGGTGCTGATACTGGTTATGATGCAGTTTTAGATGCACCTGTTAGTGTTCGTTTATCTCAATTATTAGATGATTTAGATTCTACAAACGAATTACCTAAGACAATCTTATTTACATTAAATAGTTCAGATTATCCTGCATTAGTTAACTTAAAGAATTGCTTCCAAGGTGGAATGAAAGGTAAGATTCAACTTGGTACAGCATGGTGGTTTGAAGATCATATCTATGGTATGCAAAAACAAATCTCTTTCTTAAATAACGGTGGTTTATTATCTTGCTTTGTTGGTATGTTAACTGACTCTAGATCTTTCTTATCTTATCCTAGACATGATTTATTTAGAAGAATCTTATGTGGATATTTAGGTGATTTAGTTGAAAAAGGTATGTATCCTTCTTCTAAAGAAGATATTGAATTCTTAGGAAAGATTGTTGAAGATATTTCTTATAACAACGCTAAAGCCTATTTCAAAAGATAATTAATTAAAAATTAAAATGACTTAGAATTAAATCTAGGTCATTTTATTTGTATTTTTTAATACATTCTTTATAAATAGCAGGTATTTTATTTATTTGAGTAGACCATTCTACTCTATTTTTATTACTTGGATATTCTACAAAACGGGAAGTTAAATATCTTATAGATGATTTATCCCAGTTATTAAAGCCTAATGAGTTAATATGATTACCATAATTACATTTAATAAATACTGATTTTCCAAAGTCTCTCCAAGGTCTACCTAGGTATACTCTTTGTTGAGGTATTGTTAAGGAAGTGAAATCACATTTATAAAACATAAATCCAAATTCATTTTTTAAGGAGTGGCCAGGAGCAGTAACATGAGATATAGAATAAGACATATCTTCAATAGAGTCTATTTGACATTTATTAAAATATGCATCTCCTGCACCGAAGATAAAATCATTAGTACCTTGAATATAGCAGTTTTTAAAATATGTAAAACAGGTGCCTTGTTTATAACGTTCATCATCAGGTATAAAGTCTATATAACGTAAGACTAAATCATCAGGTAAAGGACCTATAAATAAAGTGTCTAGCATCGATTTAATTGTACATTTAATAAAATGATTGTTATTACCATATACACCTAGTGCGACTTGTTGTCCTTTTTTATATGGGTTAATTGAATCGTTAATTACAGTGATGTTTGTAAATGTGTTATTATCACCTGTAATTTTTAAACTAGCAGTTCTCCATGTGGAATTTTCTTTTCCATCCTCATTTTGCTGTCTAGCGTATTTACTACCGATTAATTTAACTTCTTTTATTCCGATAATATCAAAATTAGAGTAAGTAAATTTAATATTACCTTTAATAGTAGATGGTTTGATTTTAATTGTATATCTGTTGGTTTTATCTACTTTTCTAATTTGTTTACAAATTGAATTTAGTTTAGATATATCTTCTATTGTATAAATGAATTTATTTTTGTTCATAATTTTTATCTTTTTTATTTTATAATAATATTGTAAATAGTTAAAGGAAAATAGTTATATGAAATTTAAATATGGTATTAGAGGTCATGATTTAGTTACTAAATCTAATGTTGAAGAACTTGTAGTTCAATTAAAAAAGTATGAAATTGATTATATTCAATTAGTATTTCCTAAAACATTTGAAAATTATTCTTATTCATTAGACTATGTTAATCATGTAAAAGATGTATTAGAATCTAACAATATTAAAATAGCGATGCTTGGAGCTTATTTTAATCCTGTTCATTCAGATGTTAATGTTGTCAATAAAGGAATTAGTAATTTTAAATCTAATTTAGATATTATGAATATATTAAATGCTAATTTTGTAGGTTCTGAAACAGGATCTTTTAATGATTCACCTTGGATATATGTTCCTAAAAATAGAACTGAAGAAGGATATCAACAATCTAAAAAAGTATTTCAAGAATTAGTTGAATATGCTAAAAAAGTAAATGGTAATGTAATTATTGAACCTGCTTTTGGTCATGTTATGTATTCTGTTAGTTGTTTAAAAAGATTAGTAGATGAATTAAATAGTCCTAATGTTTTTGTTACTATTGATTTATATAATTTATTAGATGTGTCTAATTTTGATAAAAGAGATGAAATATTTTTAGACGCTATGAAGACATTTAATTCTAAAATTAAAATAATTCATTTAAAAGATGGTGATATAGTAGATAATAAATTAGTTCAATTAGCACCTGGTAAAGGTAAGTTTAATTATCCTTATATGTTAGATCTTATAAGCAAGTATTGTCCTGATGCTACACTAGTATTTGAAGGGGTTAAAGTAGAAGATTTATCCTTTTCAAAAGAACATTTAAAAAATATAGAAAAAAATATTTAAATGAAAATATTTTCATATAAAAGCGCTTTTACTAAAAAACGTTAAGAAAATGCCTTAGTGATAAGGCTTTTTTATTTTGTAAACGATTACATTTAAGTGCTTACAGCACAAAAAATATGTGTTTTTTGCATAAAAAAATGTTGCAAAATGTAAGCCCTTTAGTTATATTAATTATGTATCAAAAAAGCTTTTGCGTCTTTTTTGTATCACTAGAAAGCGGAAGAGGTGTCTAAACAGTCATTTAAAGCATTGGATCTATTAGTATTTTCATTATTAAGTGCGGGTAGTGAAGCTCTTATAATATTCGGATTTAATAATATAGGAAAATATGATGGGTACATTGTTTCATTTACCGTAGTACTTAGTTTAATATCTATCTATCGTTGGAATGTACTTGGGATAATTCCTGGAATAGTAGGTGGGGCAACATCAATTTGTATGTCTCTAACTAAAGATATTTCATTAGGATACATATTAGCTAACACACTCTCCTATTTTTTCTTATTATTTGTTCTTATTTGGTTTAAGAAAAATGATAAAAAGAAAATGCTAAGTGATTCATTGAAGATGATAGGCTATTACCTAAGCGGATACTTGTTGTTCGAGATAGGTAAATGCATATGCTTTGTAGTTGGTACACCTAATGTGGCTAACTTAGGTAAAGTTCTTATTACTTATGTAGTATGGGATTTACTTAATATCTTAGTTGGTGGAGCAGTGTTCTATATAGCTTGTAAGCAAAAAACAATTGTTTACGATATGAATCAATATCTAATTGAGCAACATAGTGGAACGCCTACTTCAAGAATTAGAGATGATGTTAGCAATTATTCTAAATTAGAAGAAATGGCTGAAGCTGATGATGTAAGTGATATTGCATTATTAGATGGAGGTACTCTTTCAGAAAGTGATTTAAAACTTATGAATGAGACATTTAGAAAACAGACAGGAGCTTCTAATAGATATGTGGAAGAGCAAAAAGCTAAACAAGCATATCAAAAACAAAAAGACTTAAAAAAGTCAGATAAGGAAAATGGAGGTCGACAAGATGATTAAAGCAAGTGATGCAGAAATTGAAAATCTAGAGAGAACCTATTGGTCTAGAAAATGGAAGTCAATAGCAGGCGATTGGCGTTTATATGCAATGCTTGTGCCATTATTCTTCTTCCTTATTTGTTGGAAATATTCACCAATTGGAACAATGATTATGTCATTTAAAAACTATAATCCTTCTGATCAGGCTTATGGTTCTAACTGGATCGGTGTTTATTGGTTTAGTGAATTGATGTTTGGTAGTATGTCTACTGAATTCTGGAGAGCTTTTAGAAACACATTTACATTATCATTTTATGGTATGATATTTGGTTTCCCATTCCCAATCATTTTAGCCTTAATGTTCTCAGAAATTAAATGTACAGGTTATAGAGCAGTTGCTCAAGTCTTATGTTACTTACCTAAGTTTGTTTCAACAGTTGTTATTACTTCTTTAACAGTATTATTATTACAACAACAAGTTAAAGATTCTTCTGGTAATGTATTACAACATCCAGGTCCTATTGCCCAAATCTTCGTTTCTATTACTGGTAATGAAAATTTAGCTATTATGAGAGATCCAAGATGCTTTAGAGCAGTTTATCAAGTTACTGGTATTTGGGAAGCTGCTGGTTATGGTTCTATTGTTTACTTTGCTGCTATTTTAGGTATTTCACCTACAAGTTATGAAGCTGCAAGAATCGATGGCGCTACAAAAGGTCAACAAGTTAGATATGTTACTTTACCTGGTATCACTTCAACATTAGTTATTATGTTAATTCTTGAAATTGGTAAGTTATTAACTATTGGTTATGAAAAAGTTATCTTATTAGAAGGTACAACTCAAGACTTATACGAAACTGCTGAAACAATTTCAACATATGTATGGCATTTACAACAAGGTTCTAGTGTTAATTTAGGTGCAGGTGCTGCTGCTGATATGTTTAACTCAGTTATTTCTATGTTACTTGTTATTGGTTCTAACCAAATTGCAAAGAAAGTCTCTAAGACTTCATTATATTAATAGAAAGGGAGGCTTAAATTTATGCAAAATACAAACGCACAAGTAGAAGATAAGAAAAAATATAAAGCCAAGAAAGATGGCTTTGGAAGAATGACAGGAAGTGAAATCGGATTTAAGATATTTGCTTATGTCTTTGTTACAATCTTCGCATTAATTTGTTTATATCCTTTCGTATATGCTATCTCTGCTGCATTATCAGGAATTGATGCATTCGAAGGTGGTAGAGTTATTTTATGGCCAGTTGATGTTCAAGGTGAAGCATTCTTAGATGTTTTTAAAACAACAGGCTTCTGGTTAGCTTATACAAACACCTTATTCTTAACCTTATTTGGTACAATTTGGTGTATGTTTATTGGTATCTTAGGTGGTTATGCATTATCTAAGAAAAGATTATTCGGTCATAAGTTCTTCAACTTCGCATTAGTTTTCACAATGTGGTTTACAGCTGGTATGATTCCTACATACTTAAACTTCAAGGGCACACAAGATGTTTTCAAAGCTGTAGGTATCATTGATGAAAAATGGATGGTTGTTATAGCTATGGGTATGTCAGCTTATAACATTATCTTATTAAGAAATGCTTTCGAAAGTGTTCCAAAAGAAATTGAAGAAGCTGCTATTGTTGATGGTGCTAATGAATTCCAATTAGTTTCTAAAATTTATACACCAATGTCTAAAGCTACAATAGCTACAGTTGCATTATTCTTTGGTATCTCAAGATGGAATGGTTACTTCTGGGCAAAACAAATGTTAACTACTACAGATGCTCCATTACAAGTCTTTATTAGATCAACACTTGATCAATATCAAACAGATACAGAAATTGCATCTTCTTGGTCTAAAATATATGCACCTAACTCATTTATCTATGCAATGATTGTTTGTGCTATTATTCCTATTATTATTATTTACCCATTTATTCAAAAATACTTTGCCGCAGGTGTTAACCTTGGTGGTGTTAAAGAATAATTTATTAAATTTGATTTAAATCTATTTGACACTTAGATTTAAAATATAAAACTGCTTTATTGAAAGGAGATTAATTAAAAATGAAAATCAAAAAAAGCATGTTCGCATTACTTGCAACTGGTTTACTTGCAGTAACTAGCTGTAATAATACAAATTCTGGTAGTTCTTCAACTAGTAGTGCTAGATCTTTACCTAGTGGTGATGGCGAAACAATTAATATGTCAGTCATGTATCAAAAATCTGGTACAAGAATGAGCTATGCTAGTGATGATGAAGATAATAAAGTCTTCAAAGATTTTAGACAAGATGGAAAATCTGCAGAAGATGGTTATTCAGATGATTCTAATGGATACACCCATAATGGTAAAACTTATCATAAAGGTGATTTAAAACCAGTTTGGAAAGCTGTTCAAGATAAATTAAACTTCAAAATTGGTGATAAAACTCCTACTTCTTCAACAAAAATTGCGGATGCATTTAGTTTATTACAAACAAATGCCTTTGCTGATGTAAACATCGCTCAAGGTTCTGCTTCTTCAATTGTTGATGAAGGTACAACAAAAAATACAATTCTTGATTTAAATGAATATCTTGATTTAATGCCTAATTTCAGATCATTCTTAGAATCTAACCCTGCTATCAAAAATATGATTTCTGATGCTAATGGTAAAATCTATTATGCTCCTTACTTTGATGGTATGGATGATATAGAAAGAACATTATTAGTTAGAGTTGATTGGGTACAAACATTATTAGATGGCGATTTACCTACTGATGGTAAAACATTAGATAATTTAGGTGCATATACTCCTTTCTATCCTGAATCTGAAACTAAAACAGTAGAAGTTGTTAAAGCTGATGGAACTGGTAAAACAACTATCACAAAGAAAAAGACTAAGAATATTATTACAATTCAAAATAGTTTAGCCACAAAATCTGGTAAAGAATTAGTTAAAGCATTAAGAGATTATATTGATTCAACATACGCTGGTGTTTATACAAAGAGATCTGATTTATTCTGTGGACAAAATGCTGCTTATGATGTTGATGAATTAATTGCTTTATTTAGATGCGTTAAGGCTTGTAGTGCTACATTAACAGGTGAAGCCGATAAAGATATTTATCCTTTATTCCCTAGAGATGAAACAAATGATAGAACAGCTGACTTATGGAGATTTACACAATTCTTCGGTGTAAGAGGTGGTGAATCTAGAAGTGGCTACTTATACATTGATAGCGAAGGTAAAATTAAAGATGCAAGAGGCCAAGCTGATATGGCTAATGCAGTTGAAAAATTAAATCAAATGTATAAAGAAGGTTTAATTTTAAAGAACTTTGATAGTAGAACTTCTGCTGGTCTTGATAATTCTGAATTCAGAAAACAATTATTACAAGGTAAGAAGATGTATGGTTTTGCTACATATGATTATGTACAAACATCAGTTGTCTTCAATGATGATGATTCTATTAATAGTCAAAATGACGGTAAATTCTTATTTGCACCTATTATGCCTGCTACAGCAAAATGGAATGGATCTGATAATTACTCATTCTTTACTGAATCATGGAGAAGTGTTAAGACAGAAGGTTGGTTTATCACAGCTGCTACAGCAAATGATGAAAAGAAATTATCTAAGTGCTTACAAATCTTTGATTACTTCTATTCAACTGAAGGTAACAGATTAATGTCTTATGGACCTGATGAATATTTAGCACACGATGCAAATAACAATATTAAATATATTAACTATCAAGGAAAACAAGTCCCTCAATTATCTGATGAAACATTACAAGAAATAAAAGTTAAAGCAGCTGGTAACTATACTAACTACTATCGTTATTGGATTGGTGCTACATATCCAGTTGGTTATGTTAAAGAACAAGGTATGGAATATCAAACAGTTTCTACTCATAAAAATACTGATGGTGTTTCTGCTAGAGATTATTTAGATAGAATTAACAATGCTATTTCTACTGGTGTATTAAAGCATGTCAATTTTGCTACAGATAATGCAGATAAGTTCTATAACATTGTTCCTACAACATTCTCATTTAAAAAGAGTGAACAAACAGCCGTCAGCTCTAACTATACTGATTTAGATGGTTATATTAATAACACAAAAGGTAAGACAAATGCTTGGACAAAGATTGTTAAATCTGATACAGGATTTGCTGGCGCTGATGCTGATAAATTTACAACAAAAGATACTTATATAAAATATATTAACGAAACATTAAAATGTGATAGTTTAGTTGAAATTTATCAAAGAGCTTATGATAGAATGGTTGGTAATACAACAACTACTGCCGCTATTATAGGTAAAGAAAATTACTAAAAACTTATGTTAGAAGGGAGAAATCTCCCTTCTAACTTATATTTAATAACAATAGAAAAGGAGAAGATATGGAAAACGTAACTAGCAATTCTTCACTTAAAGAAAATAAAATATTTAAAGATAGCCGCATTGCTAAAGTTCAAAAAATGATTTGGTGGGTAATGCTATTAGTGTTTGCTTTACTTTGTGTATATGCTTTAGTAATGTCTACACCTATTGCTAATTTAATGTTTGCTGATGAAGATGGTTTAGCAGATATGTTAAATTATATGAAACCATTAAATGATGCAATCATTTTATTAGGTATATTTGGTATATTATTTGCATTTGGATATAAACTTACTAGATCTAATGTTAGAGGTAAATATTACATATCAAATTTTGTGTTCATGATTGCTCAATCAATTTACACATTAGTTGCAGGTGTTGTTTCCTTAATTATTGTTATTAAATATCAATCTATGTACAATAATTTAAGATTTGAAGATATTAATGATGTTTTATATTTCACAAAGCCTGGTGTAGAAATGAAACCTAGTGATATTATTGGAATGGCTGCATTCGGTTATATCTTAGCAGTAGTTATTATATTAGTTACATTATTAAGTGTTTATGTTCTTGTTGGAAAATACTTAAAAGAAAAAAGTGAAGTTAAAAATATTGAAACTACAGCTGATGTAGAATTAGGAAAATAAGGAGATTACTTATGGAAAAAGAAAATAAAACTAATGAATACATTGATGTAGAAAATACTCCAACAAAAAAGAGATCATTCTTTAATAGAATTGGTACTAATATTCAAGCTTATTTCAAACCTACAGATGTTCAAAAAGATATTTTAAGATATAAATCAAACTCATTAGCTAGATCATTTTGCTTTATAGCTATTATATGTAACTGTTTAGCATTCTTATTTGTCTATTCTACAATGACTAAGGTTTCTTATTTAACTGGTATTGATATCGTATTTAACATTTTATTCATGTTATTTACATTCTTAACAGCTGAAAAAATCAAAGTTTATAATAAGAATTCTTCCTTTGCTGCTTTAGGATTAGGTTTATTAGAAATAACACATTATTTCTGGTATATATTAATTATCTATACACAAGAAGGTTCTATTGAAGCTTGGGTTAACTATGCTGATTTAATTTTAATGATGGTATCTGGTGGCTTATTAATTGTTGCTGCTATTGCTAACTACTTTAGAAGTAGCATCCTTGAGAATTATTTAAATACTCTTGCTGAAACAGACGCTACAGCTAAATTAGATTTATTAAGTAAGAAAGGTGGTAAATAATATATGGCATCATTATCATTACAACATCTTCAAAAAGTTTATGATAACGGCGTATTAGCTGTTGAAGACTTCAATCTTGAAGTTAAAGATGGAGAATTTATTGTCTTAGTTGGTCCTTCTGGATGTGGTAAATCTACTACATTAAGAATGATTGCTGGCTTAGAAGGTATTACTTCTGGTAAATTCTACATTGGAGATAAAGACGTTACAAATAAAGCTAGTAAAGATAGAGATATCGCTATGGTTTTCCAAAACTATGCTTTATATGGTAACATGTCAATTTATCAAAATATGGGTTTCTCTTTAATGTTAAGAAAAGAAGATCCTGAAATTATTCACCAAAAGGTTATGGCTGCTGCCAAAATCTTAGACTTATATGCTCAATTAAATAAAAAACCTGCAGCTTTATCTGGTGGTCAAAGACAAAGAGTTGCTATGGGTAGAGCTATTGTTAGAGATCCTAAAGTATTCTTATTTGATGAACCTTTATCAAATCTTGATGCTAAATTAAGATCTTCAATGAGACGTGAAATTAAATTATTACACCATAGATTAGGTGCAACAATGTTATATGTTACTCATGACCAAACAGAAGCTTTAACACTTGCTGATAGAATCGTTGTTATGTCAATGGGTAAAGTCCAACAAATTGGTACTCCTAATGAAATCTATAACGATCCTAACAATATGTTTGTTGCTTCATTTATTGGTACACCTCCTACAAATTTCTTCCATGGACATGTCCAAGAAAATACATTTGTAAGTAAAGATGGTGAAATTGTATTTAATTTACCTAAAGGCTATTCTAAATTAGCTAATGTAAATGATTTAGTATTAGGTGTTAGACCTGAACATGTTCATCTTGGCGGAAATGTTAATTTCACAGTTGAATTAGTTGAACACTTAGGACCTTATTCATTAGTACATGGTAAATTAGATGGAACTGATTGTGTATTTAAACTTAAAGGTTGGTTAGAATATGCAGTTGGAGAAGTAATTAAGATTGGCATTGATACAGAAAAAGTTTATTTCTTCGCTGATGAAGATGGACAACGTATTAGAAAGGATAACTAATTATGGCAGAAAAAGATGAAAATATAATTTCTGAAGAAGTCAAAGTTGATTCTTCTAGTACAATTGACCAAGCAAGTTATACTAAATCTGGATTTGAACTTTCATTAAATAGATCTTTAATTTCATTAAAAAATCATATTTATAAAGTTCCTATGTTAGTAACTATCTTAAGTACAATTTTCTTCTATTGTACAATCTTTATTAAGGTAAGAGCTATATTTGTTTTACCTAACAATAATGCAGTTACAGATTTCTATACAGCTATGTATTCTACTAGTGGTATGTTATTCTTCTTTACAGCATTATTCTCAATATTATTTGTTGTAGCTTATATGAATGCTAATGGTAAACATGTCTCTAGTAAAAAGAAGTGGACAATGATGACTATTTATTATGTTATGGCTGCTGCTCAAATAGCATTAGATGTAATGTTAATATTAACATTAAATAAATATATTTCTGATTATCCTGATATTGGTTATAAAGTTAATGATAGTGTTAATATGCAAGTTATGCCAGTTTCAGTTACATGGTCTTGGATTCATATTATTACATTATGTTTAGCAATTGTTTTATCAATTTTAGCAATTGTTTTACAACCTGCATTTAAGAAAATTAAAGTTGATATTTCTTTTAAAAAGAAAATATAGATTAGAAAAATTAAATAAATGAAAAATAAAGATAATAATTCTATTACTAATAATGAAACTAAACAAGAAGATAATATCTATAAAGTTTCTTTCTTAGGTAGAATACCTTACGTCATCAAAGCTTTATTTATAAAATATTGGTTCTTTGGCGCTGCTTATTTCTTTATTAATATGGGCCTAGGAACTTATATGAGTGATTCCTGGGCCTTAACTATTATTAATGGATTATTTCTAGGTATATGCTATGATTTTCTAATATTTCCAATATTTAAAATAATGGATACATATAAAGAAGAATCTAGAAATCATGTTTTATTTAGAAATAGAAAATTCTATTCTGTAATAATTAATATTGCATATGGAGTAGTTCTAGCAGTAGTTACTTATACAATTTGTTCTTGCTTTACTTTGTTAATTGCTAAAGTTAGAGTTGGTACATGGTGGTTTAGAGAACCATTTAGTTATGCTTTAGTTAATCTTATAGTTGATAGTGCATTCTTATCAATTAAATATGGATTAGTATGTTTAATTAAAAAATTATTTAATAGGGAGACTTTATAATGAAATTCAATGCTTTATTTATATCAGCAACATCCGCTTGTTTTGAATTAGTTAATAACGATATTTATTTTTGTAAAGATAAATATGATGTTTTAGTTAACGGTGAAAAAGTTTTATCTGATATAAATACAAATGTATTTTCTATTTATGATTTACAACCTAATAGAAAATATACCATTCAAGTAGGAGATGATAAACTTGATATCACTACAAAAAATGTCTCTATTATTCTTCATTCAAAAGATTTTGTAAATCCTTCAAAAACTAATGATGATACATTGACTTTACAAGCTGCAATTAATTGCTTACCTAAAAATGGATTATTAGTTATTGATGAAGGTGATTATCATATTACAACATTATTTTTAAAATCTGATATGACTTTACAGCTTAATAAAGGTGCTAGATTGTTAGCAAATACTGATATTAATAGTTACCCTTTAATTCCTGGTGAAGCTAAATATTATGATTCAGATAAAATGATGCAACTTGGTTGTTGGGAAGGTAATCCATTTGTTTGTAAAACAAGTATTATTACAGCTTTCCATCAAGAAAACATTGATATTGTCGGTTTAGGTACAATTGATGGACAAGCTCAAAATTCTGATTTCTGGAAAGATGTTAAAAAACTACCTTGGGGTAGACCTAGAGATATTCATTTCAACGATTGTAAAAATCTAAATATGCATGGTGTTACTATTTGTAATACACCTTGTTGGACAATTCACCCTTATTTTTGTGATCACACAGGTTGGTATGATTTAATTGTTAATAATCCTGCTACTGGAGCTCCTAATACTGATGGTATGGATCCAGAAGCTTGTGATGATATTAAAGTAATTGGTGTAAATTTCTCAGTTGGTGATGATTGTATTGCTGTTAAATCTGGTAAATACTATATTGGTAAAACCTATAAAAAACCTACAAAGAATTTAGTTATTAGAAACTGCTACATGCATAGAGGCCATGGTGGGGTAGTTCTAGGTAGTGAAATTGGTGCTGGTACAAAAGATATTCAAGTTGAAAGATGTATCTTTGAAGGTACTGATAGAGGCTTAAGAATAAAAACTAGAAGAGGAAGAGGCAAAGATTCAGTTATTGATGGTGTCGTATTTAAAGATATCATTATGAAAAATGTTTTAACTCCTTTAGTTGTAAATATGTTCTATTTTTGTGATCCTGATGGAAAAACAGAATATGTTTATTCAAAAGAAAAATTACCTGTAGATGACAAAACACCTTATATAGGTAGTTTCGTATTTGACAATATTCACGCTACAAACGCTGAATATGCATTAGGTTGGTTTTATGGATTACCTGAACAACCTATCGGTTCAATTACTATTAAAAATTCATCATTTACAGTTAAAAAAGACGCAAAGCCTGGTATGCCTGCAATGATGTCTTATATTGATGAACAATGTAAACTTGGTTTTTACTTTAATAACGTTAAAAATGTTAAATTTGAAAATGTAGAAGCAAGTGGATTTGAAGGTGAAAAAGTTATTTTAAATAACGTAGATTCATTTAAAGAGGAATAATAATGCAAGATGTAAATTATATTTATTTATCAATGACAACATCAATTGATAATTCTATTATCATGAAGATGTTTTCGCGTATTTTAAGTGATTATAAATATGATATAGATTTTGTAGATGATGTTATTAGTTTATCTTTAAATGGTGGTAGTAAGTCATTATCAATTTTACAAGCTAGTTTACAAGCGATGGGAGAAGATGTTAATACTCATTTTAAAGGATTAGTTTGTCCTTGCTTTAATGATAATTTTCCTAAATACTTAAAATTTGTAAAAGAAGATAAATTTTTATACCTTTTTGAAATTTCTCAAATGCATAAAGACTTATATTGTGATAATATAAATATGTTAGATGGTATTGATGATTATACACTTGAATCAGTTAAGTGTTACATCGAAATGGGAAATTCACCTACACTAGCTGCTTATAAGTTATTTGTTCATAGAAATACAATTACTTATAGAGTTGATAAATTTACTCAAGATTTAAGAATTGATTTATCAAGCTTTCCTAATTGTGTGTTTATTTACAATCTTATTTCAGCAAAATTAAATTAATTTAATCCTAGAAATAGGTTAAATACATAAACAAAAACCCCAGTTTATGTTATAAAAAAGAAAGTGTGCATTTCTAATGGGTATTTTAAAAAGAAAATGCTATAAGCACAAATAGCTAGGAGGTTATATATGGATGTATTAAGTAGAGTTCATGAGATTGGTATTGTTCCAGTTGTTGTTTTAAACAAAGTAGAAGATACAATTCCAACAATGAAGACTTTAGTAGAAGGGGATGTTCCTGTAGCAGAAATTTGCTTTAGAACTCCTTGTGCAGCAGAATGTATTAAATTAGCTGCTAAAGAATGTAAAGATGTTTTAGTCGGTGCAGGTACAGTAATTAACGCTGAACAATGTGAACAAGCTATCGCTTGTGGTGCTAAATTCATCGTTTCACCTGGTTTTTCTCAAGGTGTATGTGATGTTTGTAAAAAACACAATATTCCTTACTTACCTGGTATTGTTACACCTACAGAAGTTATTCAAGCAATTGATAATGGCATTACAACAGTCAAATTCTTCCCAGCAGGTGTATTTGGCGGTTTAAAAGCTATCAAGGCAATGGGTGCTGCATTTACAACAGTTAAATTCATGCCTACAGGTGGTGTTGATAATTCTAATTTAGCAGAATTTGTTCAATGTGATAAAATCATTGCTTGTGGTGGTTCTTGGTTATTAAAAGGAACTCATGAAGAACAAGTTGCTAAATGTTTAGAAGCTAGAAAGATTATTAAGGAGAATAGAAAATAATGGCAAAAGTAGTTACAATGGGAGAAATCATGTTAAGATTATCTTCTGCAGGAAATTCAAGATTTGTTCAAGCTCAATCTTTAGATGTATGCTATGGTGGTGGTGAAGCTAACGTTGCAGTTTCATTAGCAAACTATGGTCATGATGCATATTTTGTATCTAAAGTCCCTGATCATGAAATTGGTCAATGTGCAGTTAATGCTTTAAGAAGATATGGCGTTCATGATGATTATATCGCAAGAGGCGGTGATCGTTTAGGTATCTATTATTTAGAAACTGGTGCTTCTATGAGAGCAAGTAAAGTTATCTATGATAGAGCTAACTCTGCTATTGCTGAAGCTGATGCTTCTGATTTCGATTTTGATAAGATTTTTGAAGGTGCTTCTTGGTTCCACTGGTCTGGAATTACTCCAGCTATTTCTGATAAATCAGCTGAAAATTTAAAATTAGCTCTTATCGCTGCTAAAAAGCATGGTGTTACAGTTTCTTGTGACTTAAACTTCCGTAAAAAATTATGGACATCTGAAAAAGCTATTTCTATCATGAAACCTTTAATGAAATATGTTGATGTCTGTATCGGTAATGAAGAAGATGCTGAATTATGCTTAGGCTTTAAACCTGATGCTGATGTTACTGGTGGTAAAACAGATGCTGCTGGTTATCATAAGATTTTTGAACAAATGGCTAAAGAATTTGGATTCAAATATGTTGTTTCAACATTAAGAGAATCATATTCTGCTACACATAATGGTTGGAAAGCTTTAATTTATAACGGAAAAGATTTCTATGAATCCAAACATTATGACATTAACCCTATTATCGATAGAGTTGGTGGTGGTGACTCTTTCTCTGGCGGTTTAATTCACGGTTTATTAAAATGGCCTGAAGATCAAGGTAAAGCCCTTGAATTTGCAGTTGCTGCTTCTGCTTTAAAGCATACAATTCCTGGAGATTTAAACTTAGTCTCTGAAAAAGAAGTTCTTGCTTTAGCTGGCGGTGATGCTTCTGGTAGAGTTCAAAGATAATTAACTTTTTGATAAAAATAAAGATATGTTAGATTTCTAGCATATCTTTTTATAATTTATAATTATAAATATGTTAAAATATATTATATAAGGAGATTATAAATAATCATGAAATTAACAGTTAGAGATTATTGCAATCAAAAAGATTACAAACATTATGACACAGCTAGATTAAGAGAAGAATTCTTAATCGAAGATGTATTTGGTATCGATGAAGCTAAATTCACATATTCTTACATTGATAGAATTATTGCAGGTGGTATTGTCCCTGCTAGTAAAGAAGTAGTTTTAGATTCCGCCCCTGAACTTAGATCACCTACATTTTTGGCAAGAAGAGAAATGGGTGTTATTAATATCGGCGGTAAAGGTATTATTAAAGTAGATGGTGTTAAATATGAATTAGGTACATGGGATGCTATTTATATTGGTAGAGGAGTTAAAGTAGTTACTTTTGATTCTGTTGATTATAAAAATCCTGCTAAATTCTACATCAATTCTTGTCCTGCTCATAAAGAATATCCTACAGTTTTAATTCCAAAAGAAAAAGCTGATAATAGACATATCGGTAGTAAAGAAGGATGTAATGAAAGAACAATTCATAGATATATTGTTCCTGAAACATGTAAATCCTGTCAATTAGATATGGGATTAACTCATCTTGAAGAAGGTTCAATTTGGAACACAATGCCTTGCCATACACATGCAAGAAGAATGGAAGTTTATCTCTATTTTGATATTAAACCCACAGATTGTGTATTCCACTTTATGGGTCCTGGTGATGAAACAAGACACATAGTTATGCATAATGAAGAAGCTGTCATTTCACCTAGCTGGTCTATTCACTCTGGTGCTGGTACTAGAAACTATACCTTTATTTGGGGTATGTGTGGTGAAAATCAAGACTTTGATGATATGGATGAAATCTCACCAAAGGATTTAAAATAATTATATAAGAAAATAACTGCTGATTGATTAGTCAGCAGTTTTTAAATTCAATTAAATATTTAAAATTAATTTATTAGTTTGAAGAGTTTTCTGTATTATTATTAGTATTACTATTATTTTCCTTTTTGATATTTTTCTTAAGTGGTATTACTAAACAGTTATATAAAAAACCTAAGCCTAATGATAATCCTGTTACTAGCGCCATTAAATATTCATATAATCTTTTTGTATCTACATCTGGTTCAGAAAATAATTTACTAGTAAACCCTAAAAATACATATAAATAGACTACGCCACCTACTAAAAATGCGATTTTTAAAATAATTCTAATAATAAAATAGACTTTATAATATACTTTGCTTAATGAGTTAGCTAATAAAACAGAGAATAATAATATAAAGAAACTAATATAAATACTATGAATAAATAAACATCTTTTAATATATTCAGGTTCATTTTTTAAATAAAATATTTGTTCATTTAAATATGCCAAAGGAATAATAAGCGAAATTAATATAATTAAATATATAATGTATTTATTTCTAAAAAGAAATTTAATTGCTTTCATAAAAATACTCCTTTATTTTGAAACAAAAGTTGTAGAAGTGATTACTTCATCTATAGTTGGCTTATTAATAAATTGATACCAAGGGACATTTATTTTTATAAAGGGAGCTGAAGTAGATAGTTCTAAATCAGAAAAATTAATGCTTCTTCCACTTTTTTGATGAGAATAATATCCAGAAAAACTTGATCTTACAACAGTTGAATAGACAGGAGCAAAATAGGCTCCTAAAGTAAATGAAAAATTACTATATTGTTGTTTTAACAGTGATTCTTGATTTCCATAATCAGGATCAGGTTTTGTTTCAACGTATCTATCAGCAGGTAGTGTATATTTTAATAAAAAATGTTGACCTATACCATAAGAAAAACTATCAATATCTGTTGAATAACTATCTTTTGTTATTGTATGTGATTTTGTATATTCTTCATGTTTAGGTGAAGAAATGGATGATTTATAGTCATAATAATAGTATTCATCATAGAATAATTTGGATGAAAATTTCATTTTTTGACCTGAATTAGTATTAACATATTGCATTTGATTTTCATTACCAAAATAAACTCCTATTATATCAGTCAATCTATCTGCAGGTGTTACTAACCAATCAACATTTACCTTTACATAATAATAACTTGAAGCAACATTTTCAATATTAAACCATGTAACATAGGTTTCAATTTTTCTATTATTTTTTGATGAACTTGAATTACCATCAATATTAGCTTTTTTAATCTTATCATTTTTATTTGAAAATTTAGATATAGAAACTATATTCATTTTAGAATATTCAAGTAGTTCGTTTTTAGTCAAAGATTTAATTTCTTTATCAGTTACACCCATACTAAGCATCTTATTGTAGTCTGTTTGATAAATTTTTAAGCCATTATCATTTATCATTACTAAATTACTATTTGATTTTGTAAATATAGTTGATTGTAAACATATAGTTAATATTATACTTGTTAATATGTTTTTTTTCATATTTGATAAATAACTCTCCCTTTACTAGTCTATTAGATATATTGTTTATTGTCAACAACTTTAAATAAAACTAAAATGAATATTGAACTTTTAAAATTTCACCTATATAAAAAGACTGTTTCCAACCTATTTATTATCTAGGTTTTCAACAGTCTATTTGTTTTAAATATTAGTAAGAATATTTACCATCAGCTTTGATTTTAGCATGAGCTGCAGCAAGTCTTGCACCTGGAACTCTAAATGGAGAACAAGAAACATAGTCAATACCTGCATCTTGGAATATTTCAATTGATTCAGGATCACCACCTGCTTCACCACAAATACCACAATGTAAATCAGGGTTAACTTGTTTACCTTCTTTTACTGATAAAGCGATTAAACGTTTAACAGCATCAGCATCAATTGTCTTAAATGGATCAAAGTCCAATAAGTTATTATCTAAATATTGATTGATAAATGTAGAATAATCGTTTCTAGAAAATCCATAAGTGAATTGAGTTAAATCGTTTGTACCATAAGAGAAGTAAGCAGCGTGTGCACCAATTTCTCCACCTGTTAAAGCGGCACGAGGAGTTTCAATCATTGTACCAACAATGTATTTGAGTTTCTTATCATAACTAGATTCAGAAATGATTTTATCAGCAACTTCACTTACTAAGTTTTTGATAAAGACAAATTCTTTATCTTCAACAACTTGAGGAACCATGATAGAAGCAGTAATATGAACTTTCTTACCTTTAGTTTTAGATAATGTTTCTTCAGCTCTTAAAGCAGCTTTAATAACAGCTTCAGCTTGCATTTTACCAATTTCAGGATAGACAACATCTAATCTACATCCACGTAAACCCATCATAGGATTTGTCATATGAAGTTGACGAATTCTTGCTTTAATAGCATCAACTGATTTGCCAGTTTTATTTGCTAAATCAATAATATCTTCTTCTTTAGAAGGTAAGTATTCATCTAAAGGTGGATCAAGTAATCTTACATTGAGATTTAATCCATTTAAGGCTAAATACATATTATAGAAATCTTCTTCTTGGAATTTTTCTAATTGATTTAAGTATTTAACTCTTTCTTGGGTTGTATCAGATAAGATCATTTCTTGCATGATAATTAATCTATCTTTACCTCTAAACATGTGTTCAGTTCTACATAAGCCAATACCTTTAGCACCAAATCTAATTGAATTTTTGGCTTCTTCAGGAGTGTCAGCATTTGCAAATACTTCAATATGAGCATATTTATCAGCCCATTTTAAGATTTTAATAAAGTTAGGATTATCTCCACCTTCTTTAGTTTGGACTTCACCATCATAAATAACACCAGTAGAACCATTAATAGAGATGATATCGCCTTGTTTATAAGTGTGACCATTTAATGTCATTGTTTTATTAACTTCATCAACTATTAATTCTGAACAGCCAGTAACACATGTTTTACCAATTTGTCTAGCAACAACAGCAGCATGAGAAGTCATACCACCTCTTTTTGTTAAAACACCTTGAGCAGCAACCATACCAGCTAAATCTTCAGGAGATGTTTCACCTCTTACTAATATTAATTTAGCTTTCTTGTCTTTTTTAACTAAATCCATAGCTTCTTCAGCTGTAAAGACAATATGACCAACAGCAGCACCAGGACCAGCAGGATTACCTCTACCAATAATTGTAGCTTTCTTTTCTGATTCAGTTACAAATGTAGGGTGTAATAATTGATCTAAGGATCTGGGATCAACTCTTAAAAGAGCTTCTTGTTCATTAACTAATCCTTCTTTAACTAAATCTGAAGCAATTTGTAAAGCGGCAGGACCAGTTCTTTTACCATTTCTTGTTTGTAAGAAATATAATGTACCATCTTCTACTGTAAATTCAAAATCTTGCATATCTTTATAATGCTTTTCTAATTTTTTAGCAGAAGTGACTAATTGTTTATAAATATTTGGTTGTTGTTTTTCTAATGCATCGATATGTAAAGGAGTTCTAATACCAGCAACAACATCTTCACCTTGGGCTTCAATTAAGTATTCAGCAAAGATTTTATTTTTACCATCTGTAGGTTGTCTAGTAAAACCAACGCCAGTACCAGAGTTTTGATTCATGTTACCAAATGCCATCATTTGAACATTAACAGCTGTACCCCATGAATAAGGAATGTTATTCATTTTTCTATATAAGTCAGCTCTAGGATTGTCCCATGAAGAGAAGATAGCTTTTACAGCTGTCATTAATTGTTGTTTTGGATCAGAAGGAAAATCTTCTTTGAATGTATCTTTATAGTATTTTTTATATTTACTAATTAATGTTTTTAAATCATCAACATCAACTTCAAAATCGTTTTTAAGTCCTTTTTCTTTTTTGATTTGATCTAACATTGCATCCATGTTATCTCTTGGATGTCCTTTAGCAATATTAGTAAACATTAAGATAAATCTTCTATAGCAATCATAAGCGAATCTAGGTTTACCAGATTGTTTTGCTAAAGCTTCAACAGATTGATCGTTTAAACCTAAGTTTAAAATTGTATCCATCATACCAGGCATACTAACTCTAGCACCAGATCTAACTGATACTAATAAAGGTTTAGGTCCTTTACCAAATGTTTTACCTGTTCTTTTTTCTAACTCTTTAATACCTTGTTCAATTTGCTTTTCTAATAAAGCAGGTATTTTCTTTTTTGAATCATAATAAAGAGTACAAGCTTGTGTAGTGATAGTAAATCCATCAGGAATAGTAATGCCGATATGAGCCATTTCAGCTAAACCAGCACCTTTACCACCTAAAAGAGGTTTACCAAGACCATAAGCGTCTTTAAAAGCATATACATATTGAATAGCTTTTGTATTTTGTTTTGTAGACATATAATCTCCTTCTAATTATTTTATGCACTTTAAAAAATGCATGTTACCACTACTATTATATATGTATTTTATGCTTAAAAACATAAAAATTTGATAAGATTTTATAGAATATTTAAAAATGAATTATTTTTGCATGAATTAGAGTATTAATTATATGAATAAATATTAAGATGAGAATATAAAAATAAAATTTTTAAAATTTAATTTATGTTAAAATTTACTTAAAATATTGTTATTGATAAAATGATAGTGTAAGGGCATACATATATTATAAAAGGAAGTCTATATGAAAAATAAAAAATAAAAAATTTATTGATTTGTGTGAGCTTACTTAATATTTGTGGATATGTTACGTTAAGTTTAATATTAGGTTACAACGAATTTATAAAATGTCATGGATATTTTCTTATGAAGAAGAATGTAAGTATATTAAGCCTGCACAAGGACCAATGCTTATAGACACTGTACCTACTATAGATAAATCGTTTTTGATTGATAATTTTGGTGAAGGAAATAGTGGTACTTGGTCTCAAACAATTGATGATGCAGCAAAAAAATTCTTAACAGGGAAAGATGTTAAATATGAATTTTACAATAGGTATTGGCATTTTGGACATGTAACTGATCCAATTAAAAATAATAATGAACCAGTTATCTTATTTGGTAGTTTACCAGGTAATCCAGTAGGATTTGATGATGCAGATTCTGCAGGTAGTTATAGCGGTGATTATGGAAACCACGCGGTTGTTGTTTATGGATATTATCCTAATGATAATAGATTGATATGTCATTATGGATGGCAAGATGATAAAAAGTATACAAAAGTAGTTATTTCTTATCCTAGTTATTTTAAATTAGGTAGTATGTTTGCTATTTTAAATAAATCAGAACATAGATGTTGTTTAAGTTATTATGATGAATCAGATGCAATGGAATATTATTGTGCAAGGGGGTGTATATAAAATGATTAAAAAGAAATACTTAATGTTATTAACAGTACCTTTAATTACTTTAACTTCGTGTGGTGGAAACTATATTAAAGCTGGAAAATATAATGTCGTTTCAATAGATAAAGAAGTGTCTGGAGTTATTACAAAAGACATGAAAATGGAATATTATGAACTTAAAAATGCTTTTTATTCAAAAATAGAATTAGCAAAAGATTTGGAGAAATTAGATTCATTAAAAGGCTATATGATTAGTATGAATTATAGTGTTAATAAGGATGGACAAAGTTATGATGCCAATTCTTATATGGTTTATAAATTTACTAATTGTGGATTAGCACAGTATCCTGTTATTAAAATTGATAACTATATGATGCCTACAATTATGAGTGAGCCAATAAAAGAATTATATGAAAATAAACATTATACAAAAGGTTATTTATGTAGATATTCACCAATATATAATGATGATGGTGGTAAAAAAGTATACTTTACTTTCTATTTAGTTAACTTTGAATATGATGAAAATGGTAATATAAAAGGTGATATAAAAACTGATCCACTTCAATATGTAGACTATGATATTACTGATGAAATTAAAGTAACATTTCAGTTACAAGAATAATTAAAAGAGCTGCTGGTATTAATTATCAGCAGTTTTATAATGTTTTAATTATTACTTCAGGATAAGAAGATATTTCCTTAGTGGAAGAATTATAACCAAAACGTTCACCAAAGCCATCTTGATAATTTAAATATTCTTGAAAATTATAATAATGATCATAAGTATAAAATACTTTTCTATTTTCTAATGATACTAAACTAGATAATCCATAATTATAACGAGAATATACTATTCTTAGTGTACCTCTTGTTATTCTTGTATTATTAGTATTATAATTTTTTCCACCTATATCTACTTCATAATAATCGTATAAACTACCACTTCCTGGTAAGCTAGGTTCATTAGGATATTTATTAGTGTCATTTGAAAAATAAGAGTGATTATAACGAGAATATTTACCCCAGATTGAAGAAGATACAACACTTTTTGATGAAAAGTAATTACCTGGAACATCTCCAAAGGCTTGAATGTAACTTGCTACTTCATTGATACTAACATATCCTCCACCTTTATATATTTTATTTACGATATTTAAATTATAATCGTAAACTACATATGTGTTTCCATTATCTTCAAAACTAGAGGTGTAATATTTAACATATTTTGAATTTTCTTTAGGTTGATTAGAAAAATTAGAAGTAGTGGAATTAAAACTTAAGTCAATAGATCCAGACATAAATCCATGTTTAGATCTATAATAACTATCTAAATAACTAGTAGAAGGGGAATAATTAGAATAAAATTCACTACTAGTCATATTTATATAAGGATCTAAATTGTTTTCTAAACTAGAAGTATAATAAGAATTAGAAGAAATTGAAGAAGTAGATTCAATATTAGACAATATATCTGATGATAAATCTTGATTACTAGAGTAATATTCACTAGAAATATTTGAATTAGAACTAGAATTAAATTCAAAATTTAATGAGCAAGAATTAAGAGTTAATAATGATAATAAACTAGTGAGTATTATTCTTTTTTTCATATGGAATTATTCTAATATATTAAATAATTTTAAAACAAGGAAAATGGGATAAATTTAATTATATTTAGGTTATTATTTAAATGTTTTATAGTAAAAATCATATACAAATAAGTTGTAGGTGTTTTAAATTAAATATGATATTATATTTAAGAATATGAAAAAAATATTAAAACCATTAACATTATCTATATTAATAATTACATTATCTTCTTGTTCATTTAACACTTCTTCAAGTCAAGTAAATAATAGTAATACAAATTCATCTACTGTTAGTATAGATTTAAGTAACTCAAATTCTTCTACTAGTAGTGTTTCTAAATCTTATAAAAATGAAATAGTAACTATATATGCAGTTAATGATATGCATGGTAAGATTAAAAATACTAGTAAATATACAGGTATTGTTGGTTTACAAGGGGCTATAAAAAATGACGCTAGATATGATGAAGAATCATTTGTAATATCTAGTGGTGATATGTGGCAAGGTAGTTATCTTTCTGGTAATGATAAAGGAGAAACTACTACTTTATTAATGAATGATTTCGGTTTTAAGTCTATGACACTTGGAAATCATGAATTTGACTGGGGAATTAGTCAAATTAAATCTAATATGGAAGTCGCTGACTTTCCATTATTATGTGCTAATTTAATAGATGAAAATGGTAAAAAAGCAACATGGGTAGATGATTATACAATTGTAGATTGTGGTACCAATTATAAAGTAGGTATTGTTGGTTTAATAGATAAAGTAGAATCTTCTATAAAATCTACTAAACTAGAAGGTTACACTTTTTCTAGTAATTTAACATTCGTTTATAAAGCTGTAAGTGATTGTAAACAAGCAGGAGCTGATGCAGTTATTTTGTCTATTCATGGAGACCAAGATGCTTCATATGTTAATAGTATTCAAAAATTAGATGATTTAGATGTAGTAGGAATATTTGGAGGACATTCTCATTCTTATCAATATGAACCTACTTCTTCTTATATTAAAATTCCTTATGTTCAAGGTGGATCGGATTCTAATGGTTATTGTTCTATGACAATAAATAAAACTACTAATAAAGCAATTAGTATATCTTATACAACTTTAGATCCATCTAATGTAAATACTTATATTAAAACTGCTGATTCTAATTTCGCTAGTAAAGTAAATGCTTATATTCAATCTACTCCTGATCCTATTGTAGGATATGTTCAAGGTAATTGGACAAAAGATAAGACTGCTAATTTAGTATTAAAAGCAATGTTTGAAGCCTGTAAGATTCAATTTCCAGATGAGAATTATACAACTAGTAGTTTAATTGCTGTTCATAATACTGCAGGTGTTAGAGGTAGTTTACCTGTTTCTAACTCCGCAAAAGAAATCACAATGGATGATATTCAAATAGTATCACCATTTGACAATGCAGTTGTACTATTAAAAGAAAATACAGTTAGTACATCTCAATTGAGCAATAATTATTGTTATCCTATGGTTACTTCTGTTACTAATAATCAAGTATATGATGTAGTAGTTATTGATTTTTTAATATCTAATTCTAGATATTGTTATGGAACTTTTGATACATCTAATACTGAAAATTTATTAGATAAAGATGGTAACGATTATATTATTTATGATGTTGTAGCAGATTATATTACTAGAAATTCATCTTCTACAAATCCTATACTCGCTTCTGATTATTAATAAAATACTGTTAGATAAATACTAGGAATTTATCCTAAAAAATCTAACAGTTTTTAATTTATCTACAAACTATAAACATACATATTTAACATCAATTTAATTAAACTAAAAATTTGATATAATCTACTAGAATAGATGTACTAATTAATAGGAGTAAAAGTTTCATTATGAATATTATTTTGTTATCAGGTGGTTCAGGTAAAAGATTATGGCCATTATCAAATGATGTAAGAAGTAAACAATTTATTAAGATCTTTAAAAATGAGAATGGTGAATATGAATCAATGGTACAAAGAATGTATCATTCTATTAAGAAAATAGATAAAGACGCTAATGTAACTATTGCTACATCTAAATCACAAGTGTCTGAACTTGTTAATCAATTAGGTGAAGATATTAATTTATCTATTGAACCATCTAGAAAAGACACTTTTCCTGCAATAGTTTTAGCAACTTCTTATCTTCATGATGTAAAAGGAATTTCATTAGATGAATCTGTTGTTATTTGTCCAGTAGATCCTTATGTAGATGATAATTATTTTAAGGCTTTAGAAAGACTTTATATTTTAGCTAAACAAGGTACATCTAATTTAACTTTAATGGGAGTTGAACCTACTTATCCATCTTCAAAATATGGTTATATAATACCTAAAACTAAAGATGAGGTTTCTTTAGTGTCTTCTTTTAAAGAAAAACCAAGTCAAGAACAAGCAAAAGAATATATTAAACAAGGTGCTTTATGGAATGCAGGTATATTTGCATATAAGATTAGCTATGTATTAGATATTGCACATAAGTTAATAGATTTTAGTGATTATTATGATTTATTTTCTAAATATGATAGTGTTAATAAAATTAGTTTTGATTATGCTGTAGTTGAAAAAGAACCATCTATTCAAGTAATGCGCTTTAATGGGTTATGGAAAGATTTAGGTACTTGGAATACATTAGTTGAAGCTATGGAAGAAGATTGTATAGGGAATATTATTTTAAATGACAAGTGTAATAATGTTAAAGCTATTAATTCTTTAAATGTTCCACTTGTTTGTATGAATTTAAATGATTTAATTGTTGTATCTTCTTTTGAAGGGATTTTAGTTACTACTAAAGAAGGTTCTTCTAATATTAAACCTATTGTTGAAAAAATCGATGATTATAAAATAAAATACGCTGAGAAAAGTTGGGGGAAATATCAAGTTATTGATTTTAATGATACCTCTATTACAGCTAAAATAACGCTTAATAAAAACCATCAAATGTCATATCATGCTCATCAATATAGGGATGAAATATGGACTATTTTATTAGGTGAAGGGAAAGTTATTGTTGATGGAATGAGTCAACATGTCCATAAAGGGGATGTTATTACTATTCAATCAGGATGTAAACATACAATAATTGCAGATAGTGATATTGAATTAATTGAAGTTCAATTAGGTAATAATATCGATGTAAAAGATAAGAAAAAATATGAGTTTGAATAATAGTATAGAACCATTTAAGCTTCGCCCTACTAGTAAAGATTCTTTATGGGGTGGTAAAAGACTTATTGAGGAATTTAATAAAAATATTGATGTGTTTCCACTTGCAGAATCATGGGAATGTTCAACTTATCCACATATGGAATCTATAGTGGATTCAGGTGAATTTGAAAATATGAAATTAACAGATGTTTTAAATAAACATCCTGAATATATAGGAACTCATCCTAAAATTATTAATAATCAAATACCAGTTTTAGTCAAATTTATAGATGCTAATAAGGATTTATCAATCCAAGTTCATCCAGATGATGAATATGCAAAAATTCATGAAAATGGAATATTAGGTAAAACTGAAATGTGGTATGTAGTTGATGCTAGTAAAGATGCATCAATTATATATGGATTTCATCATGAAGTAACTAAACAGCAAATAAAAGAAGCGATTAAAAATGGTGATTTAGAAAAATACATGAATAAAATACATGTTAAACCACAAGAAGTATATTTTATTCCACCTGGACTAGTACATGCTATATGTAAAGGTTGCTTAATCATTGAAATTCAACAATCAAGTGATTTGACATATAGATTATATGATTATAATAGACTTGATAAAACTAATCAGTTTAGAAAGCTTAGTATAGATAAAGGGTTAGATGTAGCAAATTTAAAACCAGTAGAAAAACCACATCAAAGTTTAAATGTTTATAATTTTAAGCAAGGTAGAATAAGTCAATTACTTGCAAGATGTAAATATTTTCAAGTAGAAAGATTTATTATAAATACTCAAAATAGAAAAGAATCAGCTTCATTTAAAACTGATTCTTCCTCATTTCAAATATTACTTTGTTATCGTGGATGTGGATCTATTATAAATATAAATACAGGTAATACAATTACTTTTAATCAAGGTGATTGTATATTTGTTCCTGCTAATTCAGATGAATTAAAAATATATGGACAAAGTGAATTTATAAATGTTCGTTGTTAATTGAAAATATATTTTAAAACGTGAAAAACTTTTTGTCTTGATAATAATATATTAGCAATTGGCGATTAAATCTTTTAATCTAATAAAATAATCAAATCTAGGTAATAAGAAGTCAGATTTACCTCTAGTATTAGTATTTAAAATACCTTCTTGTGATAATCTTTTCTTATATATTGCTAGTGAACCTTTTGTCATATTTAATTTATCCATTATTTCTTGATTACTAGTTATACCATTTGCAATTAAAGATAAAATTTTTTGTTCGGTGTTTGTTAGTTCGTTATAAATAATTTCATAACTCCAATCACCAATTTTTAAATCAAATTCTTTAATCACTTTGTTTGTTAATGCTGTTAGGTTATTTCTAAATAATATATCTCCTAGCAATTGATAAGCCATTTTCATATAAAAGGCTAGCTAATTGTTCTAACATATTATCAGATTGGGTTAATCTAGCTACAACCCAGTCTTTTTTGCTTTTATAACAATCTAATATGTGGCTAAGTGTTACAGTTTTACCACAACCTCTAGGACCAGTAAGTATATAAACGGTATTTCTAGTATTAATATCATTAAAATCATCAAATATTGATGCTATTTGGTAATCTCTTTGTATTATTTTCTCGTTGGTTCTACCAAAAGAAATAGAAAATGGATTTTGCATAGATTATCCTCCTAAAAACATTGTACTTCATTGTACTTTTAAAAATAAGTTGTACTTCGTTGTACTTTTATATTTTTATTGTACTTCATTGTACTTCTTACAGCCTCTCACCTGGAGAGTTAAATGTGAAACTCGCTTGGAATTTATTAGAAAATTATAAAAACTCACTCGGAATTTGTTTTTTAAAATAGATAATGGACAAAAGGTGGGGATTAAAGATGTATTTTAAAAGAAAAATAGATGTTAGTTTAGACAAGTAGTTAAATGTATCAAATTCAACACCTTGTTTAATTGTTGGCATTGGACAATGTGGTAAAACAGAAAGTGTTAGAGAATTAGCAAAAAGAAATAATTTAAAGTTGATTGAGATAAATTTTTGGAATAATCCAGAATATATTCAAGACTTTGAAAATGAATTAGACGTTGATATTATTATTTTAAATATTTCATTAAGA
>CAVFIT010000028.1:0-6972 GCA_963622735.1 Phocaeicola dorei
CAATCATATTCTAACAAAATAAAAACAAAAGTCAACACTTTTGAGAAACATTTTTAATTTTTTTGTATCTTTTTAAGCGTTTACATTTAACAATCTTTATATTTTTGTATCACTTATACAACCGCATAACACATAAAAAGCCCATAATAAAAGCACTTAGATAAAAATTCTAAGCGCTAAATATTAAGCTAATTCAGATTTACCAGTATAGAGTTGATAATAACGACCTTTTTGATTAATTAAGTCATCATGATCCCCTCTTTCAATTATTTGACCTTTTTCTAATACTATAATAGCATTAGCATTTCTAACAGTAGATAGACGATGAGCAATTACAAATACTGTTCTATTTTCCATTAACTTATCCATACCTTCTTGAATAAGCTTTTCAGTATATGTATCTACTGATGAAGTAGCCTCATCTAAAATTAAAACTTTAGGATCACTAATCGCAGCTCTAGCAATAGCTATTAATTGACGTTGACCTTGAGATAAGTTAGCACCATCACTAGTTAACATAGTATTATAACCTTGAGGTAATCTTTTAATAAATGAATCAGCGTTAGCTAGTTTAGAAGCTTGGACTACTTCTTGATGAGTAGCGTTTAATTTACCAAATTTAATATTTTCTTCAATAGTACCTGTAAATAGATGAGTTTCTTGTAAAACCATACCTAGAGTAGATCTTAAATCATCTTTACAAATATCTTTAATATCTATTCCATCATAAGTGATACTACCTTTATTAATATCATAAAATCTATTAATTAAATTAGTAATAGTAGTCTTTCCAGCACCTGTAGATCCAACAAAAGCAATCTTTTGACCTGGTTTAGCATATAAAGATAAATCTTTTAATATCATCTTTTCTGGATAATAAGCAAAATATACATTATTAAATCTAACATCACCTTTTATAGGAACTTGTTTACCATCAATATTGAAAAAATAAGTAAGTTTATGATTTTCATCTTCTTTTTTAACAATATGAATAGTTCCTTTGTCTTCTTCATGATCTAAATTAATTAAAGCAAATATTCTTTCACAAGAAGCTAAAGCATTTAATAATATATTGGATTGAGCAGTAAATCTATTAATAGGTAAACTTGTTTGTCTTACAAATACTATATAAGGAGATAAACTTGCAATATCCATAATTCCATTTAAAGCAAATAAACCACCAACTAAAGTAACTGTAGCATAACAAAAATATGAAATAGCCATTACCATAGGAACCATACTATTAGAATAAAATAAGGCTTTATAAGAAGTTTGAGTTAACTCACTACTTAATGTTGAAAATTTATCAAATGTTTCTTCTTCATGATTAAAGACTTTAACAACTTTAATACCTCTAATAGCTTCTTCACTAAATCCTGATAATTCACCAAGTTTTTCTTGTTGAATTTTAAAATAATATTTACTTCTTTTAGAAAAGAATACTAAGCAAAATATCATTAAGAAATAAAATAGCATACAAACTAATGATAATTGCCATGATAATAAGAAAATACATACAATAGTACCAATTAGTTGAACAAAGTTATCAATGATATTAGCAAAAGCATTATTTAATGCATCAGATACTGTTTCAACATCATTAGTAAAACATGACATAATATCACCAAATTCAGTATTATCAAAATATTTTACTGGTAATTTATCGACGTTTTTAAATAAGTCATTTCTCATATCATAAACTATTTTCTGAGAAAGTCTTACCATAACTTGAGTATAGGATAAATTAGAAATAGCACCTAAGGCATATATTCCACCTATCATACAAATAAGTTGAATTATTTTAATTTGTTTAACATCACTTGCTAAAGAAGAATCAGTAATAATAGCAACTAACCATTTAATAGAAAATGTACCTATTAAATTAGCAACACCTGCGACAACAACTAATATAGAAACTAATAATAGATAATATTTGTAATTTCCTAAATATTTTACAAATTGACCAAGAGTTTTTTTCATGTCTTTTGGTCTTTTATATGATTGAACCTTAGCCATTTTCTTTATCCCCTTTTGTCTGTAAATTATAATAATTTTGATATATCTTATTTGTTTTTAAAATTTCTTCTTGACTACCAAATCCATCTAAACATCCATTATCTAATACCATAATAGTATCTGCGTGAGACAATGATAATACTCTTTGAGAAATAATAATTATTGTCATATCTTTAATAGATGCTAGATTTTCTGTCAATTTTTTCTCAGTAGCAGTATCTAAAGCAGATGTAGCATCATCTAAAATTAAAATCTTAGGATGTTTTAACAAGGCTCTAGCAATACAAATTCTTTGCTTTTGACCACCAGATACATTACTACCATTACTACCTAATTGAGTATCTAACCCATTAGCTAGTCTATCCATAAATTCATCAACACAAGCCATTTTAATAGCCCAGTTAATTTCTTCATCACTTGCATCTTTATTACCCCATAAGAGGTTTTCTTTTAAGCTACCTGCAAATAACTGGTTTTTTTGTAATACAATACCTATATCTTCTCTTAAGTTATATAACTTATATTGTTTTATATCTTCTCCATCGATTAATATTTGACCTTTATATATATCATATAATCTCAAAATCAATTCAACTAAAGTAGATTTACCACTACCTGTAGATCCTACAATTCCTAAAATATGATTATGTTCTAATTTAAAAGAAATATCATGTAAAACATCTTCATCAGCTTGTAAATAATATTTAAAGCAGACATTTTTAAATTCTATATCACCTTTTAAAATTCTTTTAGATTTATCAACTCCATCTTCAATAGTAGGCTTTTCAGCTAATATTTGATTAACTCTATAACATGAAGCTAAAGATCTAGCAACAGATAAGCAAACATTAGTAAGCATAGCTAAAGAATTAAATGTTTGCATAACATAAGAAAATACACCAGTTAAACTACCTTCTTGAATAGACCCATTTAACATAAGTCTTCCTCCAAATAACATAATTAATATTGTAGCTACATACATAGTTAATGTTGTTAATGGTACAGCTAAGTTAACTATTGAAAAAGTTCTTTTTACAATGGTTGTATAATCTTTATTAACATTATCAAAATGTGTTTCTTGGTATGGTTGTCTAACAAATGCTTTAATAATTCTTATAGCAATTAACGATTCTTGAATAACTAAATTCAAATTATCTAATGCCTTTTGTAAAGAAGCAAACATAGGAGATGCTGCTTTTAAAATTAAAAACATTAAAATAGCTAGTACAGGAGTTAAGCAAATAAAAACCATCGCTAATTGCCAGTTAATAATAAATGATAACACAATACCTAATATAAGCATAATAGGCGCTCTAAATAGAGGTCTAATTGTAGAAGTTAATGTATTTTGCATCAAACTAGAATCATTTATAACTCTAGTAACTAGGCTACTAGTTTCAAATTTATCGATATTTGCAAAAGAAAATTCTTCTATCTTTTTAAATTGAGCTTCTCTAATTTCCTTACCAAAATAAGCACTAGCTTTAGATGAATATCTTGCAAATAAAGAACCAGTGATTAAAGAGAAGAAGGCACATAAAAATATCAATCCACTAGATAGATAGATAAAATTAATATTATTAGCTTTAACGCCATTATCAATAAGTAAAGACATTAAAAAAGGAATAAATAACTCAAAAGTAGTTTCGACTACTACTAAAATAATAGCTAAAATAATATATTTCTTATGCTTAAATGCATAAGAAAGTACATTTTTAAATGCGTCCATTTTATAACTTCTTTCTATTCCATATCTCTACCAGTTATATTTTTATAACATGTTAAAAGATAATTTCTAAATTTTTCCTTATCATCATCTGATAAACCCTCAAGCATTTTATCTTCAAGTTCAGAAGTATACTTTTCCCATTGAGCATATGCTTGTTCGCCTTTACTAGTAATAGATATCCAAAACGCTCTTTTATCTGTTTTAACTCTTTCAGATTTAATTAAACCATTTTTAAGCATTCTATCAATTATTAAAGATGCAGTTGCAGCTTCAATATCGCAATTTTTAGCGATTTCCTTTTGTAAAGATTTAGGATGAGATAATAAATATCTTAAGACTTTAGGTTGTCCAGTTGATAAACCAACAGTTGCTTTTTCTTTGTTAGCTGAATTCCATACTTGATGAGTTCTATATAGCATTGTATGAATTGGAATATTTTTACTATCCATACTGTTTTCCCTCCTTAATTAGTTTGATACCTAATTATTTTAACATACAAATTAATTCAATGTTGAATTATTTTTTAATATACTTAAAAAGTGGCACATATTATGCCACTAATTTTAATAATTTTTAGATAAAATTTAATTGATACTTAGACTAAATATAATTTATTCGGCTTCACTAGAAGTTAAACCATTTCTAATTTTATCTTCAATTTCTTCTTTAACAGATGGATTAGCTTGAAAATATTTTTTAACTCCATCAATACCTTGACCGATATTAGATCCATTAATTGAGAACCATGAACCTGATTTATGAATAATATCTTGTTTGATAGCTAAAGTAATTATTTCATCATCAATAGAGATACCTTTGCCATACATCATAGTTGTTTCAACTGATTTAAATGGAGGCGCTACTTTATTTTTGACAACTTTAATTTTAACTTGGTTACCAACTATATCACTACCGTCTTTAATAGCTTCGCCTTTTCTAATATCTAATCTTACAGAAGCGTAAAACTTTAATGCTCTACCACCACTAGTAACTTCAGGATTGCCATACATAACACCCATTTTTTCTCTTAATTGGTTAATAAAGATAACTGTACATAAAGATTTAGATAATTGACCTGCGATTTTTCTTAAAGCTTTTGACATTAATCTAGCTTGTAAACCAATTGAGTTATCAAGCATATTACCTTCTAATTCAGCTTTTGGAACTAAAGCAGAAACTGAGTCAACAATAATTAAATCAAAAGCCCCAGATTCAGCTAATTTATCAACGATTTCTAAAGCTTGTTCACCATAATCTGGTTGAGATAAAATTAAATTATCAATATCAACTCCTAAAGCTTTAGAATATACTGGATCAATAGCGTGTTCAGCATCAATATATGCAGCTCTTCCACCTAATTTTTGAACTTCAGCAATTGCTTGTAAAGCTAATGTTGTTTTACCAGAAGATTCAGGACCATAAATTTCAACAATTCTTCCTTTTGGATATCCACCTATTCCTAATGCGTTATCTAAAAGTAAAGATCCTGAAGGAATAACTCCTTCTGAGCATTCAGGTCTATCACCTAAACGCATTATTGCACCTTTACCAAAAACTTTTTCTATTTCTTTAAGTGTTTGTTCTAAAGCTTGGTCTGTTACATTTTCACCATTTTTTGCCATAATAAATTTCCTTTCACTTATATATAGTTAAATAGTTTGAATTTTTTATAATTTTAATCTTCTAACAACAAAGTTAATACCTCTATTGCAAAATCTACACTTTTTTGTCTTATTTGATTTCTGTTTCCAGAAAACATATTCTCATATACATATACTTGATCTTTTATTTTTATACCAATATATACAAGCCCTACTGGTTTATTTTCCATAGGGTTAGGTCCTGCATTACCTGTAAATGATACACATACATCACTTTCAAAATAATTAGAAGCGTTTATAACCATTTCACTAGCAACTTGTTTACTAATAGCACCATATTCATCTAATGTTTGTTTTTTAACACCAACTTTTTGCTTAGCTTGATTAGAATAGGTGATTAAACCACCTTTATAATAATTACTAGCTCCACTTATAGAAGTAATATATTCGCCAAATAATCCACCAGTTAATGATTCGATACTAGATAAAGAGTAATTTTTATTAACAAGTAATTTATCTAATTTATAATCTTCCATTATTTACTTTCTTCTTCCTTTTTTTCATTAACGATATATTTTCTACCTCTATAAATATAGATAATTCCAGAAATATAAGAAAGAACTAAAGGAATACAAATTAATATAATAGTAACAATATATGTATTTTCTTTTGCTAAATAGTTAAATGGCCATCCGTTTAAAAATAAAAATGGAATAGCAATCATTTGAGCAACAGTTTTTAATTTACCATATATATTTGCAGCGATTACTTCACCTTTACTAGCGGCTAAAAATCTAACACCATCTACTGCTAAATCTCTTAATATCATTAATACTACAATAATACCAGGAACTAAACTAGATTTAGTAACTGCTAACATAATTAATGAAGAATTTACTAAAGCTTTATCAGCAAGAGGATCAATAAACTTACCAAAGTTAGATACCAAATTACATCTTCTTGCAATTTGACCATCTAGCATATCTGATAAAGATCCTACAATAAATAAAATGCAACAAGTAAGATCAATAACACTTATTCCAGAATTACCTATATAAGAAGTTGAATTAGGAATAGTCATCAATACTACAATTACAATTGTAACTATAAATCTAAAAATAGATAACATATTAGGAATATTGCGTTTAATTTGTTCTTTTCTTACCATAATAATAAATCTTTCTAAATAGCCGATCCTATAAGCCATGTTTTGTCTAGGATGATAATTTATCTATGCTATTAGCATACCTTAATCAGTTTGATTCCCTTTTAAGATTTCCCTTACCAAAATTTAGGTTTCTTGCTTATGGGGCTTTCCAACGTTTCACTTTAAAATTTCTTTTAAAATCGTCACTGTGGAGCTTTACAAAATAGACCATGAGTAAACTTTTAGGTCATCTTTCGCCGTTAGGAGTTTCACCTACCTAGGGTTATTTATTTCCCCTAGCATAATCACTACAGGCATCTCAGCACTGTGCAAGCATGGACTTTCCTCTAACTAAAATTTAGCCAGCAATCATCTAGATCGGCATTACTATTATAACATTAAATTAATTATATTTATATAATTAAGACTTTTTATTTTTTACTTAATAAAAGCACGTGATAACACGTGCACATAAATAC
>CAVFIT010000029.1:0-7463 GCA_963622735.1 Phocaeicola dorei
GTTTCTAAACGAATGTTATTATTAAAAATAAATTGATTATCTTTAATAGTAAATGAAGCGATATATTTAACTAAAGAAGAATAATCTACATATTGAACATCTAATGTTTTAACTGAATCGTTTGCTAAATTAGGAACTATGTAATAAATACTTTCTTTATCTTGCTTATAATTAATGTATGCATTAAACCCACGTATTGCATAATCTTCTTTAGAAGTAGATATAGAAACGTATTTATTTTCATCAGAAAGGTGAATTTCAGGTCTAGTAATTTCATGAAGTAAAGAGAAAGTAGTATTACCTTTTTCTCTAACTTTATCAACAAATTCTAAGTATTTTTCATTGTAGAATACTCTTGTATTTGTCATTACATAGTTATATCTAGTAAATCCACCTATTATTGTAATAATTGAACCTAATAATAAAACAATATATGTAATTCTAACCCATCTTTTAGCAAATAGCTTTCTACTCCATTTTTCAAATCTAGTAAGATCTTCAGGTAAATTATCTGGATAGGAAGATATTCCTTCAAAATATATAGAATAATCTAAATTTAATTTTTCAGATATTCTTTTTATATATTTTTTAGATGGTTTAACATATCCATTTTCATAATAACGATAAAAAAGAGTAGGAATGTTTAAAAATTTAGCAAATTCTTTTTTACTCATTCCTTTTTCTATTCTTTTTTGATAAAGCAGTTGGTTATATGATAATTTTATTTCCATATTCTTTAAATTATAACAAATAAATATATTAAAGATGTTTAACTTTTGACTTTTTTTGATAAAATAGTGATGTGAAAATTAAAAAGAACTTAGTTTTAATCGTATTATCTTGTACTTTATTAACATCATGTAATCCTACAAGTGGTAATAAAATTCAATTTAGTTACCCTCAATCTACTGCTAATGATTATATAGGCACTGCCTTTTATGATGATTCTTATTTTGATCAGGATTCTACTATTTATAATAATAGTTTATCTACTTGTTCTATAGCTTTTGCTATGGCTAGTTTTGCAAGTAATTCTAATAAAGAAAATGTAAGTTATAGATATAATAATTGCCAAGCATTTTTACAAAATACTGGATTTAGTAATATAGATGTAAATAAAGATTATAAAATAAAAGCTGAATCAGATACATTAGGTGTAATATTTGGAAGTAAAAAGATAGGAAACACCACATTAATTGCTGCTGGAATTAGAGGTGGTAATTATGAAATGGAATGGGCAAGTAATGTTACTTTAGGAGATGGCGAAGAAATTAAACAACATCTAGGATTTTATCAAGCTAGTAGCATATATTTAACTAGTTTAGAAGAATATATATCTAAATATTCAATAACAGGTGATGTTAAATTATGGAGTGTTGGTTATTCTAGAGGTGGGGCATGTAATAATCTAGCTATTGGTAGATTAGATCAAATGATTAATAATAATGAAAAAATATTTGATGGAAAAATAAATCTTAAAAAAGAGAATATTTACTGTTATTGTTTTGAAGATCCTATGGGTGCTTCATTTAAAGAAGAAATATCTCCAAAAAGTGAAATATATTCTAATATTCATAACATAATTAATTTTAATGATCCAGTTAGTAAAGTCGCAATGGATCCAAAAGATAAACAAACTAAATTCCGCTTTACTAGATATGGTGTAGATTATTATTTACCTGATAGTATTAGAAATGTTAATTACGATAATATTATTAGTAAAGTTACTGAGTTTTATAACGACATGGATAATCATGTAAGCTTAGGTGATTATTATATTTCTAGTTTTTCAATGTCAGGATCATCATCTTCTAATGAAAATAGTTCTTTAAATATAAGTGAAAATACATCTAGTAGAGTAAACTGGACTAGTGGATTATTTTTAGAAGAATTTATTTCTTATTTAACTGTGTTAGGCGTAAAAGATTTAAATAATTATGTTAATAACTTTCAAAGTGGATTAAGAGAAATATTTGAAATAGTATATAAAAATGGATCACCTAAATTCTCACTTATGACATTAGGTGTTGATTTTACTAAATATTTATTAAATTCAAGTAATGTAGATATAATGATTAATAATTTATTACATGATCCTCAAACATTTATAAATGATTTTTTAGTTTTATTAAGAACTGTGTTAGTAGATTTAGAATTAGATATTTCTCCTTCTGAATTAATAAATTCAGTTAAATCATTAATTGAAGCACTTGTTCAAGTATTTATAAATCACATTGATATATTCTTCACTTATTTAAATTTAGATAATATACGTGCGATTATATCAGGACATTTCCCTGAATTATGTTTTGCTCATTTAATGAGTCAAGATAAAAATTATGGTACACCTATTCAAGAATATAATAGTGATGGAAGTTATTATTATTTATTTGTACCTAATGTAGATGAAAATAGTTATATTGAAATTGATGATGAATCTGGAAATATGGTAGCAAAATTAGAAAATGGAGTATTATCAAAAGATGGTAAATTAAGCTATGCATGCTTAGAAAGTAATTTTATAGGATATATTCCAGTAGAAAAGTCATATAATATCACTATTAAAAATGCTTCATATTATAATTTATCTTACTTTGATCAAACTCAAGAAGATTTAGTTAAATATAAAAGTAGTAATATTGAAGATCAAGTAGATATTCAAACTGAAACATATCCAACAAAAACATCTAAATAAAATGTTTTGTCTCATATTTTATATATTTAAAAATATCGGTCAGTTTTAAATCAAAATATCGGTCAGCTATTGTTGAAAATATCAGTCAGCATGATATAATAATTATGATTTAAAGTGCTGGAGTGATCAATATAAATAAAATAGTTAATAAAGAAAAGTATAAAAAAAGAGTTATTGACCCATTAATAGATAAATATTTAAAAATATTTGGTGCTATTTGTATTGAAGGTCCAAAATGGTGTGGTAAAACATGGACATCTTCATATCATGCTAAAAGTGAATTTTTAGTTGGTGATCCAAGTGGAAATTTTTCTAATCGTACATTTGCAGAAATCGAACCTTATACAGTTTTAGAAGGTGAAACTCCTAGACTTATTGACAAATGGCAAGAAGTTCCTAGTCTTTGGGATGCGACTAGAGCATTTGTAGATGCTAAATCTAAAAAAGGTCAAATTATATTAACTGGTTCTTCTACTCCTCAATATAAAGGGATATTACATAGTGGTATAGGTAGAATTAAAAGTGTAAGAATGAATACAATGTCTTTATATGAGTCATTAGATTCAAGTGGAATAATATCTTTAAAAGATTTATGTGAACAAAAGTTTAAGCCTAGTATATTAGATGAAGTAAGTCTTGAACATTTAGCATATTTAATAGTTAGAGGTGGATGGCCTGGAAATATTGATATAGATAAGCAAGAATGTGGTGAACTTGCTAGTGGATATATGGAAAATATTTTAAAAACTGACTTAAGAGAATTAGATAAAGATGTTGATTACAATGAACATAAAGCAAAATTAATCTTAAAGTCTTTAGCAAGAAATGAATCAACAACTGTTTCAAATCAAAGTATTTTAAATGATATTATAGAAAATGATTCAGAATCCATAAGTAAAAATACGTTAATAAAATATCTTAACGCACTTGAAAGAATGTTTTTGTTTAATAATCAAGAACCATTTTCACCTAATATTAGATCCTCACTTAGAGTAAAACAAATGGAAAAAAGACATTTTGCAGATCCTGCAATGGCTTGTGCTATTTTAAAATTAACTCCAAAGAAAATGCTAAATGACTTAAATACAATGGGCTTTATGTTTGAAAGCTTAGTTGAAAGAGATTTATCAATTTATGCTCAAGCTATGAATGGGAAACTTTACCATTATCAAGATTATAAAGGAAATGAAATTGATGCGGTTATTGAACTTGAAGATGGTTCATGGTGTGCAATTGAAATAAAATTAGGAATAAATAGTGCTGACCAAGGATCAAAAAATTTAATCAAAGTTTGTAATGATATCGTTTCACATGGTGGTAAACAACCTTTAATAAAATGTGTTATTTATGGTGTTGGGAATGCTGCTTATCAAGATAAAAACGGTGTTTATATTTTACCAATAACAGCATTGAAAGATTAAAACATTAATTAGATGTTTGATATAATTAATTAAATAAAGGGGAAATATATGTACATAGTATCTAATTCATTTAAAAAAATATTAATACCTGTTTTATTATGTGGAATGTTATCTTCATGTAATAATTCAACTTTACAATTAAGTAATATTAATATTTCTCAAAATACTAAATACGATTCAATTGATGTAGATTATACAATAGAAGATTTTAACAATTATGGATTTAATCTAGGCGATAGTGTCAATATTAAATTTACTAATGGAAAAGAATTTAATGATATTCCTTATTATAATGGTTACTATGTAAGAACTGGGTATCCATTATTAATAGGATATTCATCAAGAAAATATTTATCTTTTTCATATAAAAATAAAGGAATGTGGACATCATTAGGCTTAACTGAAGTAGATAAGATGACTATTTCTTTAAATCAAAAAGGTAAATACTTACAAACTCAAGAGGCATTAAATCAAGAATATTCATTATTAAGAGATGAATATACTAGTGATGAAGAATTTTCTAATTTTAGATCAATTAAATTATCCAAAATAAAAGATGATTTGTTATATAGAGGCGCTACACCAGTAAATAACAATAGAAATAGAGCTAAAATAACAGATCAGTTATTACAAAAAAATGGAATAGAAATAATCATAAATTTATGTGATAAACAGAAAGATTTTGACAAATGTGTTTCTTCACAAGGATTTGATTCTAACTATACATTATCTTTATATAATAATAACAAAGTAATATTATTAGGTTTAAACGCTTCTTATTTAGGTGATGAATTTAGACAAGGTGTTAAAAATGGATTTAAATTTATTATAGAAAACAAAGGAAAGATCTATATTCATTGTATGGAAGGAAAAGATCGTACAGGATTTGTATGTTTTTTACTTGAGGCGATAGCTTCCTCTTCTTATCAAGAAATGTTAGAAGATTATATGATTACTTATAAAAACTATTATAAAGTAAGTAAACAATTAACTCCTACAAAATATGATGAGATTAAAAATATATATTTTAGAGACTTTATAGATATAGTAAATCCATCATTAAAAGATAATGAATTAGAAAATCATGATTTTACAAATGACGCTAAATCATATTTATTAGAAAGTGGATTAAATGAAGAAGAGATTAATCAACTAGTTTCATTTATTAAAAAATAAATCTTAAAATATTACATAAATAAGTCTAATTAACTTGTAAACGCTTTCTTAAAATAGCACATTAAAAGTCTTGTTTAACCCCTTTAATTTAAAAAATAAAAGACTATAATTATGTGTTGTTAGAAAGAAGGTTTTTGTTAATTATGGATTATGTATCTGTATTATTACCAATAGCTTTAATATTATTAATTTGTAAGTCTTTAGCCATTATATGTAGAAAATTTGGTCTTCCTCAAGTAGTAGGTTATCTAGTAGGAGGTATTTTACTAGGACTAGTAAAAATGATTCCTAATTTAGGAGATTATATATTTACTTCTCAAGGCTTAGAAGGTTTAGGCTTTTTAGCAAAAGTAGGTGTTGTATTAATCATGTTTTCTGCTGGTCTAGAAACTGATTTATCTAAAATTAAAAGTACTGGAATTAAATCACTATTAATTACACTAGCAGGTGTTATTCTTCCAATGGGACTAGGCTTTGTTGTTACTATGTTTTTTATAGATGGAGGTTATGCAAATATCGCCTCTAATTATAAAGAAGCTTTAGCATATGGATGTATATTAACTGCTACTAGTGTTTCTGTAACTGTTGCTACATTAAAAGAATTAGGAAAGTTAGATACAGAAATGGGAACATGCATAGTATCTGCTGCTATTTTAGATGATATTATTGGAGTGGTTGTTTTATCACTAGTATTAGGATTAAATGGTGTTAATAGTGAAGAAAGTGCTGCACTTGTAAAAGTATTTAATAATTGTAATTTAAATCCTGCATTTAGTTCAGTTTTAGGTATTATTTTATTTTTTGCTATCTTTGTTCCATTTGGAATTGTTTTATCTATATTATTTCAAAAGTTTTCAAAAAGATATGACCATCATAGAAGAATACCAGTATTCGCTTTAGCAATATGTTTTATTTATGCTTGGATTGCAGAAGAAATATTTGGTGTTGCGGATATAACTGGGGCGTTTTTAGCAGGTATATTATTATCTGGTAATATGGATAAAAATTATATCGATAGAAGAACAGATATATTTACAGGTTTTTTATTCTCACCAATATTTTTTGCTAATATTGGTATAACAATGAATCTATCAAACATCGATGGTTCATTTATATTATTAGGTGTATTATTTGTAATTGTAGGTATTTTAGGTAAATTCTTAGGTTGCGGATTAGTAAGTAAAGCCTGTGGATTTAATTTAAAAGACAGCATGTCAATTGGTGTAGGTATGATGGTTAGAGCTGAAGTTGCATTAGTGTGCTGTGATAAACTTAAAAGTGTTGTAAATCCTAATATTACAACCTTTGTAGTAATATTGATATTACTTACTTCATTAGTAGCTCCTGTGTTATTAAAAATATTAAATAAACCAAATCAAATCGATTCAAATTTAGATGTTAAATCTTCATCAAATTAAAATAAGTCCTTGTCTAAAAGCAAGGATTTTTAAATAGAAATATACTACTTGAAAAATAAAAAATAGTTAATTAAAATGAAAGTATAAAAGGAGAAGAAATAGTATGCTAGATTGTATTAAAAATAGATATTCACCTAGACTCTTTTTAAATAAAGAAGTTGAACAAGAAAAAATAGATGAAGTAATTAAAGCTGGATTAAGAGCTCCATCAGGAAGAAATTTACAACAAGGAATTGTAATTTGTATTACTAATAAACAAGTAAGAGATGAACTATCAAAAGTAAACGCTAGTGTAGGTAATATGCCTTTAAATATGGATCCATTTTATAAAGCACCAGTAGTTTTAATTGTTGCTCATAAAATAAGTCATATAGCTGAATTAAATGGTGCAGCAATGATAGAAAATATGTTACTTGAAGCTCAAAATCAAGGATTAAATGCTCACTGGATAAATCGAGGTAAACAAGAACTTGAGACTGAATTTGGAAAATCAATATTAAAACAAGTGGGATTAAATCCTGATGAATATGTAGGAATTGATAATGTTATATTAGGTTACTCTAATGAAAAACCTTCAATTAAAGAAGTTAAACCAAATAGAGTGTTTTATATTAAATAAATATATCAATGAAAAAATATAAAGCTAAAAAAATGTTAAAACAGTCTAGATTTAAAGACCATGTTAAAACATTAAATCAAAATGAATATGATTTAACTATTAAATATATAAATAAATTAATAGAAAAAGCTAAA
>CAVFIT010000030.1:0-3038 GCA_963622735.1 Phocaeicola dorei
TAATATTACTTTATTTAGGAACTAAAATCTACTAAAAAATTACTAAATTAGAATAATTATTTCTTATAAATCTAGTCTTTTTAGCTTATATATTTAATTTTATTCAACTATAGTAAATAAATAATTAATCATTAGTTTAATCTTATTAGATTAATTAAACTAAGACAAATAAAAAGACTATTGGAACCTACTTATTATTTAGGTATTTCAATAGTCTTAAATACTAATCATCTATACTTAATACAGCGATAAATGCAGATTGAGGAACTTGAACTTTACCAAATTCTTTCATTCTCTTTTTACCACGTTTTTGAGCTTCAAGTAGTTTTTTCTTTCTAGTGATATCTCCACCATAACATTTAGCTAATACATCTTTTCTTACAGCTTTAATATCGCTTCTAGCAATTATTTTAGAATTAATAGCGGCTTGAACAGGTATTTCAAATTGTTGTCTAGGAATTACTTCTTTTAATTTATCAACAATCGCTCTACCTTTTTTATAAGCTGAGCCACGATATACAACTGTAGTTAATGCGTCTACTACATCACCATTTAATAGAATATCCATTCTTACTAAATCGCTAGCTTCATATCCTAATAATTCATAAGATAAAGAAGCATAGCCTGCTGTAATAGATTTAAGTTTATCAAAAAATGAGAATATGATTTCTGATAAAGGCATTTTATAAGTTAACTTAACTCTTTTATCATCTACAAATTCAGTTTGTATATATGTTCCTCTTCTAGCTTGACATAAGTTCATAATTGGTCCCATGTACTCACTAGGTGAAATAATATCAGCTTGAGCAAATGGCTCCTCACATTTACTAATTGTTGTAGGTTCTGGGAAATTAGATGGATTATCAAGTACTATCATAGTTCCATCTTTTAAATAGATATTATATAAAACAGATGGAGCTGTACAAATTAAGTCTAAATCATATTCATTTTCAAGTCTTTGTTGAATTACATCCATATGTAAAAGACCTAAAAATCCACATCTAAAACCTGATCCAAGAGCATCAGAATTTTCAGGTTCATACACTAAAGAAGAATCATTTAAGGCTAATTTTTCTAACGCAGTTCTTAAATTTTCAAAATCTTTATTATCAGAAGGATATAAACCAGCGTATACCATAGGTAGCATTTTCTTATAACCTGGAAGAGGTTGACTTGCTTTATTATCTAATAAAGTAATTGTATCACCTACTTTAATATCTTTGATATCTTTAATTTGAGCTGTTAAATATCCAACTTCACCGACTTTTAAAATATCAGTTTTTATTTCTTTAGGTGTTCTAATTCCTATTTCTTCTACTTTATATGATTTTTTAGAAGCCATGAAATATATTTGATCGCCTACTTTTACTTGACCTTGAGTTATTTTAATTAATACTACAACACCTCTATATGGATCAAATTTTGAATCAAATACTAAAGTTTTTAATGGAGAATCTATTTCACCAGTTGGAGAAGGTAATCTATTTACAATAAGTTCAAGTAAATCGTTTACTCCTTGTCCGGTTTTTGCAGAAATAGGTACTGTATCAACTGGATCAATTCCTAAGGTTTCAATTAAATCCACTCTAGTTCTATCTAAATCAAAAGTGGCAAGGTCCATTTTATTTATAACAGTAACTATACTTAAATCGTTTTCTAATGCTAAATATGTGTTAGCAAGTGTTTGAGCTTGTACTCCTTGAGTACCATCTACAACTAATATTGCACCTTCACATGCAGCAAGAGATCTACTAACTTCATAAGTAAAATCTACATGACCTGGAGTGTCAATTAAATTAAAAAGATAATCTTCTCCATTTTTAGCATGATAGTTCAAACTTACAGCATTTAATTTAATTGTAATGCCTCTTTCTCTTTCAAGTTCTAAATCATCTAACATCTGCTCTTTTAAATCACGTACAGCTACTGCACCAGTTAGTTCTAATATTCTATCTGCTAAAGTAGATTTACCATGATCAATATGAGCAATGATACAAAAGTTTCTAATATGTTTTAAATCGTAATTATTCATCGTGAGTTTCCCAAAATGTCTTTATTATTGTATCTAATTTATCAAATTTGTTCAAATTATAAATTTGATCAAAATTATCATTTAATAATTCCTGATATTTATTATTTGTATATCTAGGATCAATTAGCATTATAATTCCTTTATCGTTTTCTGTTCTTATTACTCTTCCACTAGCTTGATATATTTTATTAATTCCTGGATAAGTATATGTATAATCATATGCTACTTCTTGGTCATATTTGTCTTTATAATAATTAAATAAATATTCATTTAAAAATGATATTTTAGGAAGCCCTACACTTATTATCATAGTACCAATAAGTCTATCTTCTACTAAATCTACACCTTCAGAAAATACTCCTCCAAGTACACTAACTCCAATTGTAGTTTTACTAGGATTTTTAACAAAATGAGATAAAAATTCCTCTCTTTGAGTTTCACTCATTTTACTTTCTTGGTAATATATATCAATATCATTTGGCTTAACAAATGCATTTTTAAACATTAACATATAATCGTAAGATGGGAAAAACACTAAATAATTCCCCTTCTTTTTAGATACCATAATTAATAAGCATCTAATTATATATTGAATAGAATTTTGTCTACATGAATAAAAGGTTTTAATAAATGGATTAACTATTACAAGTTGATTATCTTTATTAAATGAAGAAGGTAAATATAAACTAGATGAATATCTATCTCCACCTAATAAATCAATAAAATAATTTTTAGGTGATAAAGTAGCAGAAAACAAAGTTGCAAAATCAAAATACGTTAATGCGTTTTTAATAATAGAAGATGAATCAATACATGTAATATTTAAACTTACCACTTTATCAATATTATTAAATTCATAATATCTACACCATTTATTATCATCACTTGAAAGATTTATTAAATCTTGAAATAAAAATAATAATTCATTCAAAGAATCTTCTACTATCTTTTTAGATTTAATATAATCTTTACATTTAGTCACAAAATCATTAGAAAGATCTAATAA
>CAVFIT010000031.1:0-10420 GCA_963622735.1 Phocaeicola dorei
ATCCACATATAGTATATTTTTTATTCATTATGTTAAGTCCAGTAGATAATAAATCTAAATTTATTGATTCATTAATTTGATAATTAATTAAATTTTGATTAGGAGTCTTTATTAGTATTTGATTATCAGTTTGAATATAATGACTAGAACTATTATCAAGCTCTAGTTTATTAACACCATTAGAAAGTCTATTTTCTTTAAAATCTATAATAGAAACTCTATAAATATATTCCTTTGAAGAATCTTTATTAGTGTCTTTTTGTTTATAATCATTTACATAAGATAAAGAAGTATTTTTAATTTCACTAATAGAAGATAATTTCTCTACATCACTAGAAGTAAAACCACTACTAGTTTTACATTTAAGAGTAATTTGATTTATATTTGTCTTATTGTATAGATCTTCCATACTTCTTTTATAAATAGGAGAAAGTCCTCCTAGACCACTACACAAGGCAATAGAAATAAAAACAACTAAAAAATAAGCCAAAAATCTTGACCAGTTTGAAAGATACATTCTAAAAGTAGTTTTCAAGAATGTTTTCATCTTACCATTCAATCTCCTCTATTGGTTTAGGATCCTTATTTATTGAATTTTCAATTATCTTACCGTTTTTTATTCTAATCAGTTGATCTGCCATATCTTTTAAAGCGGAATTATGAGTAACAATTATTACTGTTTTCTTATATTTTTTAGAATAAGAAGCTAACAAAGATAATATTTGCTTACCTGTTTGATAATCTAAAGCACCTGTAGGTTCATCACATAATAAAATTGAAGGATTTTTAGCTATAGCTCTAGCAATAGAAACTCTTTGTTGTTCCCCTCCAGATAATTGAGAAGGAAAATTATTCATTCTATTTTGTAAACCAACTTGAGTTAAAATTTCTTCACTATCAAAAGAATCATCTTTTAATTCAGAAGCGAGTTCTACATTTTCTTTTGCAGTTAAATTAGGCATTAAATTATAAAATTGAAATACAAAACCAATTTTATCTCTTCTATATTTACTAAGTTGCTGTTTATTAAATTTTGATATATCTTCCCCATCAACTACTAAACTACCTTCACTAATTATATCCATACCACCTATTAAATTAAGTAAAGTAGATTTACCAGCACCTGAAGGACCTAAAATAACAACTATTTTACCTTTTTTAATAGAAAAAGAAATATTATCAACAGCAGTTATTGTTAAATTATTTGATACATATTTTTTTGTTAAATTTTTTGCTTTTAAAATAACAGACATATATTTATAACCTTTTCATATTTATTTTATTATTTTTACATATAAATTAAAACATTTTATATTGATAATTTTATTATGTTTTATTTGACATTTATAATTAAATATGTAAAAATATATGCAGTTAGTTAAAACTAACTAATTCATAAATCCCACAACAAAATTACTACTAACATTATACCTACTTGTTAGTAGTTTTTTTAAGTAGAATTTAGTATTTAAATATCTTAAAATAATAATGTATGAGTAAGAAAATATTTTGGTGCTTACAGCAATTAGAATTTGTAGGCGGAACAGAAACTGTATCAATTCAGCTTGCTAATATGTTAGTTGAACAATATGATTATGATATTACTTTTATCATATCTTTTGATTCTGATTTATCTAAAACACCTTATACAATAAATCCTAAAATTAAAATCATTCAACTAGGTATTAATAAAGATCTAGCTAGATTTGATGATAATTACAAAAAGTATTTTAAACAAGGTCATTTTATTAAATCAACTAAATTACTTAATTCTGCATTAGGTGTTTTTGCTTTTAATACTACTAAATATAAAAAGAAAATATCTTCTTTAATTAATGAAGATGATATTTTAATATGTTCTTCTATCGATAATTATTTTTTAGCACCTAAACATAAAAAAACCTTGTTCCATTTTCACTTTAATTCAACAGGTTATTTTGATTTATTTACTCAAATTGGATTAAAAAAATCTATTACACCTTATAAATATGTCTTTCTATGTAAAGAAACAATGGATGTAGTTATTTCTAAAAAACCTAAATTAAAAGATAAAGTCACCTATATTAATAATCCTTGTAGATTTAATTTAGAACAATCTTTTGATTACCATAATAATACAATTACATTTATTGGTAGATATTCTGAACAAAAAAATCCTATTTTAGCTTTAAAAGTCGCTAAGGTATTACATGAACATTATAAAGATATAGATTTTAAATTAAATTTTTATGGTGAAGGTATATTAGAAGATAAAATGAAAGAATTTGTTAAGCATAACAAATTACAAGAATGTGTAAGTATTAACTTACCTAATAAAGATGTTGAAAATATACTAAGAAATAGTGATCTTTTATTAATGACTTCTAAATTTGAAGGTCTTCCTTTAATTAAATTAGAAGCAGGTAGTAAGTCTTTACCTACTATTTCTTCTAACTGGGGTGAACCAATCCACGATATTATTGAAAATGGTAAAAATGGTTATATCATCGATTCAAATAAACCTGTTGATATAGCTAAACAAATTTATGAGATTTTATCTTCTAAAGAAAATATTTTAAAATTAAAACAAAGTACTTTTGAATATGAACATAAGTTTAATTCTAAAATCATTGTTGAACAATGGGATAATCTATTCAAGAAAATGTAATTTATGGACAATATAATTCCTAGTAGAAATCTAAATATAGAATTTATCATTGTTGATTTAATTATGATGATAGGTTTTATAGTTATATTGTTAATTAAAAAACAAAAAGTCACTCTTATATTCGCATTAACTGGTGGTATTATCTATTTCATTGTTGACTATTTTTTCTTTTACCTATTATCTAATTCAAGAAAAGTATTTATCAATGGGAATGAAGCTAATCAACTAAATTATTTTTTATATTTACTATGGCATGAACTAAGTAGTGGTATTTCTAATTTTGGATTTATATTTATAGCATTGTCACGTAAAAAAGACTGGAAAACCTATTTATTTTATATAATTTTATGGTGGTTTGTACCTGCTAGTTTTTCAATGATAAATCCTAATAAAAATATCTCTTGTTATAGAACTACTTCTTCTTATCATTATTTAATGACTATTATATTATTAGTTGGTTATCTTGGAATTATTTGTTATAACTTATTTAATAAACGAAATGATAAAATAAATATTTTGTATTTACTAATTATTGGAATAAGCGTTCAATTTTTATGGGAATTCTTCTATCTTTTATTTAATATAAGACCTTATAATGATTCATCTATTCAAACTTTAATTATAGATTCATTACTTGAAACTAACTTAGGTATGCCTTATTTATATTTTATTTGTAGATTTATCAATAATCATTTAAATGAAGATTTATCTAAAAAGGAGTTAAAGCATGGAAATTAAAACTGGTTATTTAGATTTTAATCAATATAAAACCTATTATAGATTTATTAAAGTTAACACTTTGAAAAAAGCACTAATTATATTACATGGTGGACCTGGTTCAACATGTAATTCTTATGAATTAATTGATAATATAGCTGAATTAGCTAATATAAATATAATTATGTATGATCAAATTGGCTGTGGTAATTCTTCTAAAGCAAATACTATAAATGAATATACTCAGTTTTTATGGAGTCAACAATTAACTAGTATAATCAATAATTTCAAATTAGAAGAAGTTATTTTACTTGGACATTCTTGGGGTGGAATGTTAGTTCAATTTTGCATGTGCGATAATTTAATCGACACTTCAAAAATCAAAGGATGTATTTTCTCTTCTAGTTTATCCTCTGCTAAATTATGGGAAAAAGAAACTCATAGATTATTAAATTATTTACCAATAAATATAAAAGAGATTTTATTACAGGCTGAAAAAGAAAATAATTTTTCTAGTAAAGAATATATTGATGCATATAATGTATATAAAGAGTATTATATTTCTCCATTAAAAACTAATTATGAATGTCTAAATAGAAAAAAAGTAGTTGGAGTTGAATCTTATAATTACACATGGGGTAATAATGAATTTTCTCCTTCAGGTACATTAAAAGATTTTGACTACACATCTAAATTAAAATTAATTAAATGCCCTTGTTTAGTTATTTCAGGAACTGATGATGAATCTACACCTTTAATTAATAAAACAATATACGATAATTTAACCTGTAAAAAAGAATGGAGATTACTAGAAAAGTCTAGACACATGACATATCTAGACTCGAATAAACTTTATATTGATATAGTAACTAAATTTATAAAAACATTATAACTTTTCTACAAACTTTTTTAATTTTTCATATGTTTGACTAGATAAGTCATGTTCAACTGCACATGCATCTTCTAAGGCTATATCTTTATCAACTCCTAAATATTCAAAAAACTTTGAAAGTGTTTTATGTCTATCATATGTATCTGTAGCGATTTTTAATCCTGCTTCAGTAAGACTAATTTGTCCTGTTTGTAAGTTATGATTAATATAACCACTTTCAACAAGTTTTTTTACTGCAACAGAAATACTAGCTTTAGAAAAAGACATAGAATGAGCGATATCAATTGATCTAACTATTTCGTTTTTTTCTTGTAGCATTAAAATTCTTTCTAAGTAATCTTCCATTGATTGACGTTTATTCATATTCACACCCCATTTCTAATATTTATTATCTTATTTGTTAAATAAAAAGTCAAAAGTTTTAATTTTTTTAGATTAAAAAAAGAAATTATTAGTCATATTTAACCAATTTAGTTAAAAATGACTAACTAGCTATTGACTATAGAGAATTAAAGTGCTTAAATTATCATAGTTAGTTATTTCTAACTATAAGGAGGAAGTATGCCAATTTTAATTGCTCCATTAAACAAAGAATTAAAAGTTATAAAAGTTTTAACTGATTTAAAAACTAAAAAACATCTAGAAAATCTAGGAATTACTATTAATTCAATTATCACTCTTCTATCAAATGAAGGTGGTACAGCGATTGTTGTAATTAAAGAATCTAGATATGCATTAGATAAAGACATCGCTTCAAAAATTATGGTTTCAGTTAACTAAAATATAGGAAAGGAAATTTTATGAACACAAATTCTGAAAAAGAAACCTTACCTACATCTGATTTAATTAGCTTAGATAAATTAGCAATTAATGAACAAGCTATTGTTATCAAAGTTGAAGGTGAAGGAAAAGTTAGAAGACGTTTATTCGATATGGGATTAACTCCTGGTGCAAAAGTCTATTTAAGAAAAGCTGCTCCTTTAGGTGATCCTATTCAAATTAACTTACGTGGATTTGAATTAACTTTAAGAAAAATTGAAGCAAAAAATGTCTTAGTTAGAAAACTCAATAATGTAGAAAGTGAGGAAACAAAATAATGAAACATTTTGCTTTAGCAGGTAACCCAAACTGTGGTAAAACCACATTATTTAATGAATTAACAGGATCTACAGCACATGTAGGTAACTGGCCTGGTGTTACAGTTGATAAAAAAGAAGGTACATATAAAAAATGTGAAGAACCAGTAAAAATCGTTGATTTACCTGGTATTTATTCTTTATCACCATATACTCCAGAAGAAGTAATTTCAAGAAACTTTATTCTTAATGAAAAACCAGATTGTATCATTAATATTATTGATGCCACTAATCTTGAAAGAAACTTATATTTAACTACTCAAATTCTTGAAATGGATGTTCCTTGTGTAATCGCATTAAATATGTGCGATTTACTTGCAAAAAACGGTGAAAAAATCAACGTTAGTGAATTATCTAAAAAATTAGGTGTTAGTGTAGTTGAAATCTCTGCTTTAAAAAATCAAAACATTGATGAATTAATGAAACAAGCCTACCAAGCTAGTTTACAACCTAGAAAAGGTACATCAGTTTTAAATGATTCAAAAGTAAGTAGTATCATTGATAAAGTAAAAGCTGAATATCAGGCTCAAGAAATTGTTAATCCATTATTCCACGCTATTAAATTAGTTGAAATGGATGAAATCGAAGTTAAAGAACATAAAGATTTAGTTCATATAGTTGAAGAAGAAAAAGAAAATTTCTCTGATGAAATATTTGGAAATGACTTTGAAGCTGTAATTGCTGATAGTAGATATAAATACATTTCTAATCAATTTAAGAACGTTAAAACTAAATTAGTTAATGGTGAAGTTAAATCTATTAACGATATTCAAATTAAAGATAAACTTACCATTTCTGATAAAATAGATAGAGTTTTAACTAATAAATGGGCTGGTATTCCTATTTTCCTAGTTATATTATTCTTAATTTTCCATATCACCTTTGGTAAAAACTTCCTCTTCTTAAAAACTGTATTACCTACAGATAATCCTACTTTAGCAGGTACAACATGGGAAGGTTTAGTTATTTCAGGAGATGGTTTAGCTTCCCCAGGTGTATTCTTACAAACTGCATTAGTAGGCTTTACAGATTGGTTTACTGATATTGTAAGAGGTTGGATGAATGGTCAACCTGAATGGGCTACTGGCTTTTTATGCGATGGTATCTTAGCTGGTATTTTCTCAGTATTATCATTCTTACCTCAAATCTTATTATTATTCTTATTCTTCTCTATCTTAGAAGATTCAGGATATATGGCTAGAGTCGCATTTATCTTAGATAGAATCTTTAGAAAATTCGGCTTATCTGGTCGTGCATTTATGCCTATGATTATGGGCTTTGGTTGTTCAGTTCCTGCTTCTATTAATACTCGTACATTAGCTGACCCTAAAGAAAGAACTGCTACTATTAGAGTTATTCCTTTCTTCTCATGTGGTGCTAAATTACCTATATTAACAGCAATTGCTGGTGCTATTGCAACACAAACAAGCTTATCTAACCCTGATATAATTACTTATTCATTCTATTTATTAGGTGTTGTTGTTGCTATTGTTGCAGTTATTTTAATGAGACAAACAACAATGAGAGGGGAAGTTCCTCCATTCATTATGGAATTACCTAGCTACCATATGCCTCAATTTAAAGCTTTATGTATCCACTTATGGGATAAATTAAAGCACTTTGTTAAAAAAGCCTTCACAGTTATTTTAGCAAGTAACATTCTTATTTGGTTCTTATGCCATGTTAACTTACAATGGAATCAATTCTTACCTGATGAACAAATCAGTGAATCATTAATTTCATATATTGGTAGAATTTTCCAACCTATATTTACTCCATTAGGATTTGGTTCTCAACTTGGTGCTACATTTGGATGGGTATTTGTTGTTACAGTTATTTGTGGTTTAATCGCAAAAGAAAACGTAATTTCTGTCATGTCAGTTATTGCTGCTACTATTGTTCAAGGCCTTGATCCTGATACAATAGAAGGTAGTCAAGCTGTTGGTTATATGATATCTGCTACTGGAATTACAATTCCTGCATTATTAGCATTTATCGCATTCAACATGTTAACAATTCCTTGCTTTGCTGCTACTGCAACTGCAAAAGCAGAATTACCTCAAGGTAAATTCAAAGGAACAGTCTGGTTCTGGTTATTTACAAGCTATGTAGTAGCTATGGCTATTTACTTAATTGGTACTTGGTGGTGGACATGCTTTATCTTTATTGGATTAATTGCATTAAGTGTTGTTGGTATTCATTACTACAACAAATATAGAGATAATAAATCTATCCAAGCATAATTTATGACTCCAGTTGGAATTTGTTTAATTATATTTGGAATTATTGTTGTAGGTGGAGTTTTTGGAAGATATATCTACAAAAAAATCCATAAAATTCCTACAAGTTGTGGAGAAGCATGTGGATGTCATTCATCTAAAGACTTAGTAAAAGCTTACAACAAAAAATATCATCCAAAAGATAAAAAATGTTGTTGTAAAAGCAAAACAAAATAAATTTGAAGCTAGTTGATTCTAGCTTCTTTTTTAATTAATTATAAAAAAGTAAGCGTTTTCTAAAAAAGTTATTAAACGATATTAACAATATAAGTGATATTTTTTGATAAATAAAGTATAATTGTTGTATATCTTTTATTATTTATGGAGGACGAATGATGAGAGAAATAATATTAACAAGAGAACAAATTCAAGACATTTGTAAAGACCTTGGAAAGAAATTATCTACCCGTTTAGGTAATGATGACCAAGTTCCTGTATTTGTAGGAGTTATGAAGGGTGGATTAAATTTTGCATTAGATTTAATCAAAGAAATTGAAATTCCTATTATTACAGATTATGTCCAAATCTCTTCTTATGATGGTACAAGTTCTACTGGTATTGTTAAACTTAAAAAAGACTTAACATATTCAGTCAAAAACAAAACTGTAGTCTTAGTAGATGATGTTGTCGATACTGGTTATTCTATGCAATATTTAAAACATTATTTACAAGAAAAGTATCAACCTAAACAAATCATTATCGTTACTTTAATTGATAAACAATCCATAAGAAAAGTCGATGTTAAAATCGATTATTGTGGAATGTGCTTAAAAGAAAATAAATTCTTAGTCGGTTATGGATTAGATTATAAAGAATTAAATAGAAATATTCCTTTTGTCTATGTACCTGATCAACAAGAAATCGATGAATTAGGTAAACTCGCTAGTAAAAATCAAATAAACAAAATTAACTAATTTAAAAGAATGGCTTTTATCAGTCATTCTTTTTTATTCTTAAAATTTATTATAATTTAAGAATTTAAAAATGGCAGTCAATTGACCACCACTTAAATTCTTATTCTCTAATACCTTTTGTACCTGGATAAATATTTCTAACAGCCTTGTCACCTTTAAAGTGTTTAATTACTTCTTCACCTACTTGAATAGACCAATACATACTTCTTCCAGTTATAAAATTACCATCTTTTACACATGTTTGATCTTCTAAATAAGTTCCCTTACCAGTTTCAAATCCAGGAAAACATGTGTATTTTTTATTATCTAGATATCCTAATCTAGCTAATATTGATGGAGCAGCACATATACTTACTACTAATTTATTGTTGTCTACAAAATATTTAATAGCCTCAATTACTTTATTAGAATTATATAAATTATCTACTCCAAGTTTTCCGCCAGGTAAATATATAAATTCATAATTAGAATATGATATTTCATCTATTTTATAATTAGCTATTACCTTAACATTACTTGAGCTAGTCACTTCATTTAAAGATGAAATAGAAACTAAATCAGTTTCAATTCTTGCCCTATGTAACACATCCATAAACGCTAAAGCTTCAACTTGTTCAAAACCATCAGCTAATAATATTAATCCTTTCATAGTCTCCTCCTTTTATACTTTGACAAAAGTACCTTTTGAATTACCTTTTGTTGATTTAACTTTTATAGTTCCATTATTTTTACTTGCTAATTGTTTAGCATAAGATATAGCTTCTTTTTGAGTATCAAATAATTTCATTGTTTTATTAGAATTAGATAAATATAATTTCCATTTATCATCTTCTCTTTTTTCTATTAAATAGGTTTTATTATCTTCATTAATAGTTTTAATAGCTTTTTTATTTTCTTTTTGAGAAGTTTTATTTTCCTTTTTGGAAGTCTTATTATCTTCTTTTTTATTTAATTTAGAAGATGCCTTTTCTTCTAATACAGCTTGTTTAATTATGTTATCAACTAATTTATTAGCGTCTTTTTTTGTTAATGAAGTTGAAGTAGGCTTAACTTCATTTTTCTTTTCTTTTAAATGTTCTTGATAAGCTAATAAACGTTTATAAGCTACAATTTGATTTGAACTTGCTAAAATAAAATGTTTAGGTAATATTTCTTCTAATTTACCATCAATATCTAAAGTAAGATCTAAATCTTCTTGTGATATATTTTCTTTTTTAATAAGCTTTTGAACAATAGGTACTAAACTATTATTAATAATCTCTTCTTTTGAAGAATATTCAACAGTTTTCCCTTCTATTGCGATATATATATTTGATTTATCTTCTAATAATGAAATTATATCTACATTATTAGAAATAATTAAGCATGGATGAGATTTCATGACTATTCTTTTAATATCTAAAATTAATATTTGTTGAGTCTTAAAATCAATATTATCATCTACTAAATTTAAGGTAAATATTCTTTTTTCAAATAATATTCCATATAGAATATTAAGCTTTAATCTTTCAATTAATGAAAATTTATTATACTGTTTCAACGTTAAATAAATAGACATATTAAAGCCTAACTGAGTTAATAAATCATTTACTATTTCTTTAGCGTCTTTTTTAGGAAGATAAGTCTTTTTGAAGAATTCTTCATAAGCTTTTTTATTTTCTATATCTTTTTCATCTTGATTTAAGACTTTATCTTTTTTGATTTCTTTTAATTTATTTTTTAAATTAACTTTTTCTTGTTTATAAATATTTTCACATTCTAATTTAGCTTTTTTATATAAAGATGGTAATTTATCATTTTCTATTTTAATTTGGTCATCAAATTCTGTATTAATT
>CAVFIT010000032.1:0-5109 GCA_963622735.1 Phocaeicola dorei
CATTTGCATTTGACCTATATCTTGATGCTTTAATTCTCCAATTTTTAAATCAAATAAAACAAAACATTTAAGCAATCTATTATAAAATACTAAATCTATTCTAAAATTCTGTTCACCAAACGAAATTTTCTTTTGCCTTTCAACAAAAGCAAACCCTTTTCCTAATTCAAGTAAAAATTTTTCAAGTTGATTTATAAGACTTGTTTCTAAGTCAAATTCTGAGTAAGTTGGTTTATCTTCTAATTCTAAAAATTCTAATACATATGGGTCTTTAATAGCATCTATGGGCTTATCAATGATTTGTCCTTTTTGTGATAGTTGCTTAATTTCATCTTTATTTTTACTTATAGCTAATCTTTCATATAAAGCTGAGTCATATTGTCTAGTTAATTCACGATTACTCCAGTTATTTTTAAAACCTTCAATTTCGTAGAAATGTCTTTCATCAATATTTTCTATTCGCATTAATTTTAAATACAATGCCCATGATAAAAAGAATACTCTACCATCACTTGATAAAGGATAATCTTTAAATTGGGTAAACATCATTTCCCCAATCTTATCATCTTTATAAACAATATAAAATCTTCTCATTAATTTTAAATTATCTTCAGAAAAACCCTTACCAAATTCTAATGTAAGTCTATTTGCAATATTTTTTAAAAGTAATTCACCATATCCAGCTCTTTTTTTGCCTTTTTGTTCTTCTAAAAATATTTTTTTACCAATTTCATAATATGTATAAACCATAGATAAGTTAATTGCATTTCTTACATTATTTTTTGCTTTTTTAACTAAATCAATAATTTCATCATAGATTTCTTTTTTTATAACTTCACTACTCATGTTAGTCTCCTCTTAATATGATAACATTTTTACAGCATATAATTTACATAAAAATAGAGTTAAAATCTCAAGATCTTAAAAAAATGAATTTAAATATCAAAGTATTAATTTATTAAAAATATATTTAAAATATAGAGTATTTTACAATAAAAGGAGTGCCTGAAGAGAATCAAACTCTTAACCTCAACCTTCGGAAAGTTGCACTCTATCCATTGAGCTACAGGCACATAATGGCGATGCATCTAAGATTTGAACTTAGGACCTTCCGCTTAGGAGGCGGACGCTCATATCCTCTGAGCTAATGCACCACTAGATAATATTATAAACATTCTTTTTGTATTTTTATAAAAATATTTCTAAAAAAGACTATTTAGTTATGGAGGGTGTATATGAAAAATAACTTAGTTCATAAAAGAATAATTAAAATATTATATCTACTATTTTTCCCGATTTTTTTAACATTAACTTCATCTTTTATATTACCTAATAGTGATGAAGTTATATCACATATAAATGATCCTAATTATGATCCATTTAATAGTAGTTACCCTTTATATAAATACGATAATGATAAAAATATGCTGCCACCTTCTTTATTTAAATACGATACAGGTAAAATAAGTTTAAAAGAATCTAGTAAGCCTATTATTCTAACTGAAAATTCTATTTATACTTTTGTATTTTATATAAAAGATTATAAAGAATTAAAAAATGATCGTTTAAAAAGTGATAATTATATAAATTACATATATAAAACACCTAACTATGGAGAACATAAAATAGATAGAGTTTATAAATGCATACCTGATTCTACTCCAAGTGAATTTTTAAATTATTATAAAGAAGATGAATTAAGTCTATTAAATCCTATTATTCAAACTAGTTCAGATTTTTCAAAGATTTTTTTAACTATAGCTACTACAAATAATTACACTAATTTATTTAAAATAACTGACTTTGAATTTGTATTTAATTCAAGACAATCTTCTGGAATTATATTACTAGGTCAATTATATAAAGGAGATATAAATTCATATGAAAAATACTATGAATATAATCATGCTCCTTATGGTCTAAGTAAAGATATAATAGGGCCTTATAAAGATAAAACTGAAATAGATTTAACTATTCCCTATAAAGATAACCAAATTAGTGTAGATGATATTAAATCAAATATCCTTGCTTTTGATAAAGGTGATTATGAATATAAAACCGTTTATGTATTAAATGACTCATTTACCCAATATAAAAGAGTTTTAAATAAGCCATTAAAACTAACATTTAAAGCAAGTGATAGTTTAAATAACACTTCAACTATTACTTTTAACATAACAATAGTAGATAATATTCCACCTACAATTACTCAATTAAACGAAAAAATCACATTTTCATATAAAGATATTATTAATAAACAATCTATATTAGATAACTTCTCTATTCTAGATAATTATTCTTATAAAGTAGATACATCTATTTCAGGAATTAATTTAGATACATCTAATCCAATAGGAAAATACAAGATAAAATTAAAATCTAATGATAACTCAAATAATATTTCAACTTATGAAACTGAAATAGAAATAGTAGATGATATACCTCCTATTATTGAAGGACCTAGTTTAATAAACGTTAAAAAAGGTGAGCAATTAACTGAAGAAGAAATACTAAGTCAATTTAAAGCCTATGATGAAATAGATAATAACCTTCCTATTAAAATAATTCAAAACGAATATTTTTCTAATTATAAAACTATAGGTGAGTACGTATTAATTATTCAAGCAAGTGATAAAAGTGGAAATACTACTAAAAAAACTATTCAAATAAATGTAATTGATGATTCAGGTCCTGTCTTTTACTTAAATAAAACAAATTTAACTATGTATCAAGGAGATAAAATAGACACTTCAAATCTTATAAAAAATTTAATTAAAGCAAATCTTTTAAAAGAAAAAAATTACATAGATATTTCATATACCTCATCTTCTATTCAGCAAGATAAACAATTAACACTAGGTGAACATCAACTTTTACTAACATGTAAATCTGATGATAATCAAACTCAATACATCACCTTAAATATCAACGTAATTCAAAAAGAAAATAAGACTAATAATTTTTCAACATTCATTAATAAAATCATCGAGTTTTTTCAATCAATTTTCAAAAAATTTAATATATAAAGGAGGAAAATAAATGAAAAAAATACTAAAAAATTGCTTAATCGCTACAACATTATTAGCAGTTATTGGTGGAGCTAGTCTAGCTAGTATCAATTTAGATTCAAATAACACATTTCAACTAAGTGAAAACACATCAATTAAAACTAATGGAATTCAATTAAAATTATTAAACTCTTCTTTAAATTCATATGGAGAAAAAGATCAAACATTTGCTTATACAATTAGTCCATATAACGCCTCTAATCAAGATGTAGAAGTTACTCTTACTTATGTTGATGGTACTGACTGTTCAAGTGTAATGAGTTATTCTCTTGATAGTCAAACTAGAACAATTACCCTTTCATGTAAAGCTGATTTTGATAAGAAAATCACATGTAAATTAGTCTCAAAAGCAAATTCTAACGCTTTTAGTGAAGTTACAATTGACTATGTAAAAAAAGTTAAAAGAATTTATTTAGATACTGAAGAATATAATACAATGACAATAGGTGATACTGGAGCTGAAGATGATGGAGATAATGTAGTTAGAGGTTATGTAAATGTAATTAAAGATTTTACAATTAAATATTCTACTTTTACTAAAGACCAGACATATAATATTAGATTAAAAGCAGCTGATAAATTTAAAATATTTTATTATGATAATTATCAAGCTGAAGTAAAAGCTTATTTAGATAGTGATCCAACATTAGTAGCTTCTTTAGAAAATTATATAAATGACTTAGTATTAAATCCTAGAAACTATTCTTATGAAGATTTATGGGATTTAGATGCTGATAATGTTGAAAAATGGCATACTACTTTATTAAATGAATATATAAGAGGTTATGATCCATTTAAAACACCATGGATATATTTTAAAATCGATAGTGTTTCCTCATATGTATTTGAAGATACAAACACTCATCAAACTTATCAATGTGGTTCAAATCAAAATTATATTATCGCTTTAGTTATCCATGGTGATATGTCTAAATATTATGTAAATGTAGAATCAATGGAAGTTGAAAATTCATCATTAGAATTTTAAAAAACAAAAAATAACTAGGAAAACCTAGTTATTTTTCATTTAGTCAATTCTTTTACTACCAAAGAAATATAAAGCACATGTATTTGGACCAGTATGACTACCAATAGTAGTACCTATATCAAATATTTGGACTTTACCACCGTTAATTTTCTTGAATTTAGATTCGACTAATTTTGCAATTTCATTAGCATCTTCTAAACAATTTGAATGAGATATAAATACATCACCATCATAGTTATATCCGTTTTGAACATTTTCTTCCATTTTCTTAACTATTTCTTGAATAGCCTTGTGTTTAGTTCTAATTTTTTCTCTTGGAATTAAATGACCTTTATAATCAACGTTTAATAAAGGACATATTTTTAATACAGTTCCAACAAAACCAGAGACTTTTGAAACTCTACCACCTCTAACATAGAAAGTTAAATCAGATGAGAAGAACCAATGGTTAACATCTAATTTATGTTGTTCTGCCCAGTTAGCAACTTCTTCAATTGATTTGCCACTAGCTTTCATACTAGCAAGTTTATGCATTAATAAACCATAACCACTAGATGCAGCTAATGAATCAATAATTATTATCTTTCTTTGTGGATATTCTTCAGCTAATATTCCTTTAGCTATATTAGCAGAATTAATAGTACCAGATAATCCACCTGATAATGTTAAATGAAGGATATCTTTTCCATCTTTTAAAATCTTTTCAAAATATTTTACATACTCTTCTACATTAACTTGACTTGTTTTAGTCATAACCCCATCAACCATCTTTTGATAAAAGACATTATAAGGAATGGTTTGACCAAAATCATCTACATGTTCTTCATCATCTAAAAAATAATGAAATGGAATAACATGAAGTTCATCTTTTTCTACAAGTTCTTTACTTAAATCAATTGTAGAGCAACAACTTAATACATAATCTGACATGTTTAATCACCTCAACTATCTATAATTATATTCATTTTTAATTTCTATTTAAACATAAATACAAAATATTTTAACACAAGATATTTTTTGTAGCAAAAAAAATATAAACCCGAAGGTTTATAT
>CAVFIT010000033.1:0-1902 GCA_963622735.1 Phocaeicola dorei
AATTGTATCATACACGTTTAAATATTTAAATAATAAACTAATCTGATTTTTATGTATAATATTGAAAATATAATTAAAATTTAGTTTAAAAAAATTAAAATTAAATATATAATTCTATACGAAAGGATATAAAACATGATAAAATATTTAAATCAAATTTTTACAATTTGTAGTTTATTACTTACTGTTGTTTCTTTTTTCTTATTTATGGGACCTGTATTTAGTAAAATTAGCGCTGGAATAAATATAGGAGGGTATAATTTTGGAGGAGATTTTTCAGCTAACTCTGAATCTTTCTATTATTATTTAGGTAAACTTACTTCAGCATATACAGGTATTGGTATTACTATATTAGTATTAATGTCACTTGCATGTGCTATATGCGTTTGTTCTTTAATATTAAAATTTGCTTGTAATAAAGAAATTAACTACTTAGAATTTGTTACATTAGGTTTATTAGTAATTGCTGGTATATTAACATTTTTTGTAGGTATAGCTTCTAGTAGTAGTGTTTCTAGTTCACAAGTTAATGCAACTAGTAAAGTATCAATTAGTGTATATACAATTATTAGTGGTGTTATATTAATTGTTGCAGGCTTAGTTAATATTGTTCCTACTTTATTAAATAAATCATCAAGATAATAATAAAATATTATTTAAAATAAGGGCTTTAATATAAGCTCTTTTTATTATATAAAGATATATAAAATATTATCTATTTACTTATTTAATTAAAAACTTTAAAATATAGATAGAAAGAGATTAAATTATGAAAATAGAACAATCGTATGGTGCTGTCGTTTTTAAAGGAAACAAAATATTAATTGAACATATGGTTCAAGGACATATATCTATTCCTAAAGGCCATGTAGAAGGGGATGAAACACCATCTCAAACTGCTATTAGAGAAATAAAAGAAGAAACAAACATAGATGTAATCTTAGATACTAAATATGAATATAAAACAAGCTATTATCCTGCTAAAGATGTTTTAAAACATGTTTCTTTCTTTTTAGCTTTTTATAAACAAGGCTCAATTATACCTCAAAAAGAGGAAGTAAATTGTATAGAATTTGTAGATGAAGATAAAGCCGCTGATTTAGTAACATTTAAATCTGATAAACAAGCTATACTTGGTGCTATTGAATATAAAAATAAAAACTATAATTAAATAATATTAATATTATGATAGATCATGTTCAATTTTCAGATATGGGATCTAATAAAATAACTAAAAGAGTAGGACTTTCTTTTGGCTATTTGTTTTTAGGTCCTTTTTATTTGATAGGTAGATTGCGTTTTGAAGGATTAATATTATTAGTAATATATTATTTGATGCTACCTATACCTGGAATAATTGAATTTTGTAATTATATGTCTAGTTCTAATTGGAATAAAGACGTAGTAAATGTATTAACATCTATATTAATGTTTTTTAGAAGTGGGTGGGATAAACTTCAACCATATATATGTATATTGATGATTGTAATATTGCATATATATTTATCATTTAAAGTTGATAATTTTATTTTAAGAGTGGAAATAAAAAAGAAAAATTATCATCCTATAAGTGAAGAAGATGCTAGAAAATTAATATATTATGGAATATGTAAATACGATGTTAAATTATATAAAGATATAGTATCTAGTGATCAATTTAATCAAATGGTTGAAAATGATTGGAAAAATAAAAATCTCACCTATACAATGATGATTAATAAAGATGAAATAAATAAGCAGTCTAATTTAAAAAATAGACATTCTAGAAAGAAAAGATTATATACTACATCAACTACAGATTTATCAATTCCATATCAAAAGAAGGAAAATACAAACGATAAATTGGAAAAAGAAAAGATGCATCAAAGAAATTTAGAATTATATAAAAACAAAAAAATAACT
>CAVFIT010000033.1:1912-2814 GCA_963622735.1 Phocaeicola dorei
AGAAGAGAAGATATCTTCTAAATAATTCTTATTTTTAAGTTAAATTGTTTGACCTTTATAAAATTAAAGGATTAAAAATATATGAAGATTAAAAAAGACACCACATTCATGGTGCCTTTTAAAATGCTGATTAGAGCATTCTGTTGTAGTATTCAACGATTTGAGTTTCGTCGATGTCTTTAGTAAGTTCGCTTCTTTCAGGCATTCTAGCAAATGTACCTTCGAATTTATCTTTTTCGACTGTAACATAAGGAACTGTGAACTTGTTAGCTTCTAAAGCATCAGCGACAATTTTGAATTTCTTAGCGTTATCAGTTAATGAAATTTTATCACCAACTTTAACTAAATAAGAAGGGATATCGACTTTTTTGCCGTTTACTAGGACATGACCGTGATTGACTAATTGTCTAGCTTGTCTTCTAGTTCTTGCAAAACCCATACGATATACTAAGTTATCTAATCTAGATTCAAGAATCTTCATAAATGCGAAACCTGTTAATTCATCTTGGTTTCTAGCAATGATGTAAAATCTCTTGAATTGCTTTTCGGAAACACCATAGGTATTTCTTAACTTTTGCTTTTCAGCTAATTGTTTGCCGTATTCAGATAACTTGACTTTTCTATCTTTGCCGTGTTGACCAGGTGCATAAGGTCTTTTTTGTAATTCCTTACCACTTTCTAAAATAGAGTAGCCTAATCTTCTTGAAATTTTCCAACTTGGTCCAGTGTATCTTGACATGTTTTTTATTTCCTTTCCTTTAGCAGATAGGTGTAAGTTCTTTTATTCCGGGTGATTAACTTTCGCTTTTTTAGCATAAGTTACTTTTATGTAGTTAATCATTAGACAAATAAATACTTACATGCTACACATGCATTGTTAATAATACTAGTTTATTTTTATG